>JAGFXQ010000301.1 GCA_017861355.1 Bacillota bacterium | reverse complement strand
TGATGAATAGAAGCACCAATTCCAACCCGATTCGGAAGCATGACCTGAATCGTCAGATTTCCATCTCCGATAATCTTAAGTTCAGAGGTCTCTGGAACTCGGATTCCATCAAATAAGATCGTGTTATCACCGATGAGATTAAGGACAACCGAGCAGTTATCACCAAGTAGGATGGCAGGCTTATCATTACCATGCAGCCTCACATTCTTTAAGGTTAGATTACAGCTATGATGGTCCGGTATCATTAATGTTGCTTTCGTCGTTAGGTCCTGTGTGCCTTGAATGAGAATATTCTGCTCTGATAGAAGTAGGTCAGGATACAACTCCTGTGACAAGATGATTTCTGACAGAGATTCTTCATTGCTTCTAGCAATAGGCTCGTCGATAGAGTCTTCACCCGGATCAGGGTCAATAGGATTGATATCTGTCGATTGCAGGGTAGTTGTAATCTCGGACAGATACCTCGCAAATAGGAGGAATGCAACGATTGTCAGGGCCAGATCAAAACACAACAAAAAAATAATCGGCGATTTGGAAACGTCCAGAGCAAACACAGCAATAGCTATGGCAAGAACGAGGCAAATCAGATGGAGTATTAATATCGTGGCGAGTGTTTTATGTTTTTGCCAGAGTAACGAAAATAACTGTGATTTTATTTTCATAATATACCGTTACCTTTCTGAATAAGACAGAGAGTTTGCTTATAATATGAATTGAATAATTCATATGTATTTAAGTGTAATTTTACTTTTTATAATGGATTGTGTCAATCCGAATCGAAAAACCGGCTAAATCAGGAAGAATTGTGTCGAGAGATTCATTTATTCTGTTTGATCAAAAATTAAAACAGAACAGGTGTTTGAATATTATTGACAACAAGTGGGCAATTTGATAAAATAATAATCAGAACAAATGTTTGATGAAACGAGGCGCGGCTATGGTAATTCAGGAGAATATGTCAATTCAGAGAAAACTTGAGGTTCTGACTGATGCAGCAAAGTACGATGTTGCATGTACTTCCAGCGGTGTCGACCGCAAAGGAAACGGTTCCGGGATGGGGAACAGCATTGCAGCAGGTATCTGTCATAGCTTTTCTGCCGATGGGCGTTGCATCTCGTTATTGAAGGTACTTTATACAAATGAATGCATTTTTGACTGTAAATATTGCGCAAATCGATCCTCGAACGATGTCGTCCGGGCCTCCTTTACTCCTCAAGAGCTGAGTGAATTAACCATGGAGTTCTACCGAAGGAATTACATCGAAGGACTATTCTTAAGCTCCGGTATTCTGAATTCTCCGAATTACACGATGGAATTAATACTGGAGTCTCTTCGACTACTACGAGAAGTGCATCATTTTAATGGATATATACATTGTAAAGCAATACCGGGTGCTGATCCTTCTTTGATTGAGATGTTGGGTTGGTATACGGATCGTATGAGTATTAATCTGGAGCTGCCTACAGCGGATAGTCTGCACGAGCTGGCCCCACATAAGAATCGCAAGAATATTCTGAAGCCGATTCGGCAGATACAGTTGGGAAGAAAGAATAATCATGAGTATCTTGGACTGCCTGATTTCAAGACAGAACAGAAGCTCTTAACGACGGCGGAACCAAAGAAGCTGATTCTACCACAGGGAGATAATGATATCCGTGAGGTGATTAGCTCGAATTCTGGAATTGCATCATATCATAAGAAGCCGATGACCCACCGCAACTTCGTGCCTGCAGGCCAGAGTACACAGATGATTGTTGGGGCGACAAAGGAAAGCGACTATCAGATTATGTCAGTGGCAGAAGCTTTGTACGATAACTTCGATTTGAAGAGAGTATTCTATTCGGCCTTTATGAATGTGAATCAGGATAGCAGGCTACCCTCTACCGAAGGCGGACCGCCACTGCTGCGCGAACATCGCTTATATCAGGCGGATTGGTTGCTCCGTTTTTATGGTTTTCAGACGAAGGAACTGCTGGATGAGACACATTCGAATTTTAATGTATTGCTTGATCCGAAGTGTGATTGGGCACTTCGACATCTGGAGGTATTTCCGGTTGAGATTAATAAAGCGGATTATTTTACACTTCTGCGCGTTCCGGGGATCGGTACAAACTCGGCACAGAGAATTGTGGCTGCAAGAAAAAGCTCAGTACTGGATTATAAAGACTTGAAACGTATGGGTATTGTGCTGAAACGTGCCCTTTATTTTATAACTTGTAATGGAAGAATGATGTATCCCATCAAGATTGAGGAGAATTTTATTACCCGACAATTGGTAGCCTTGAAGGATCAGATCCCTTTGGGTATTGATAAGGATATTACCTACCAACAGCTGTCTCTGTTCGATGATGTGAATTTCAAACCAGAATATTCCACTATTCAGAAACTTGCGAATGTATAGGCTGAGATCCGTCATAGATAGGAGTGAATGTAGAATGGATACCAAACGAATCTATCTTTGTGATAATACAATCGATGGAATATTTACCGGAATATTCCAAGCCTGGAGTTCTAAGCTTGGTCACTCGAATGTCAAATTGGAAGAGAAGAGTGAGGGCAGTAAATATTCGAATATCGAGCTTTTTGCAGAGTATGTGGCTGTAGATACGGATCCGTTGCTGGCGGAGAAGGTTGCGCGATCGATTCGGCAGAAAATATCAGAAGAAGCATATGAGATGTGTTGCCGTGTTGCATTATCTGACTATGCAGGCAAAGCGGACTTAATCTATCGGTTCTTAATTCTTGGTTTTGCAGTAGGGAGTGCAATCACTGAGCATTTGAATCACGAGATTGTTAACATGATGTTCAAGGTTAATAAGAATGTGAGTAATGAGACGCATCATCTTCTTGGATTTATTCGCTTTTCAGAACAGGATAGTGGATTATTGACTTCCATCATCCATCCAAAGAATAATGTACTATCTTTGGTTATGCCACATTTTGCAGACCGTCTGCCAACGGAACGGTTTTTGATTTATGATGCAAATCGTAAACAGGCAGCACTTCATGTACCGAATACACCATGGATTATTGCCGAAGTTCCGGAGATAGATGTGGATCGGGTTCGTGAGGTTTCAGAATATGAGGATCAATATCGAGACTTATGGATTTCGTTCTTTAATCATATTGCGATTAAGGAGAGGATTAATCCGAAGCTTCAAAGAAATAATCTACCCTTGCGATTTCGGGATGATATCACTGAGTTTCAGCGTAAGCCAACAAGGAACAATTAATGTTAAATTATACCAGATCTTCCATGCGTCATGTGCGATGTAAATTTTGGATATTCTTTATAATTCGTGTATAAACGTGTCGCTTGAATTTTATTCTGTGTATAAATCAATGCAACTGAGAGATACTAATCCTGTAAAATTGAAAAAAATTATAGGAGGAGTAGCAATGAGAAAGAAGTTTTTTATACTTTTAGGTATTTGCTGTATAGCTATGTTTGCCTTCAATGCTTGCGCTGCTGGAAATAAAAATAACAATAATGGCGGTGCTAAGATTACAACAAGACCAACCGGAACAGGAACAACAAACGGAACCACAGGTGGAACAACCAATAACGGAACAACCAATAATGGTACCACCAATAACGGAACCACGGGCGGTAAAGGAACCACAAACGGAACTGGAACAACCGGAGGAACCACAGGTGGAACAGGAACTACTGGCGGTACAGGAACCGGTACAACAGGTGGTACAGGAACCGGTACAACCGGAGGAACCACAGGTGGTACAGGAACTGGTCGCTAAGTAATTACCATGATTTAAATAAGCAAAATGAACTGACTGACTCCCATTTGCTAGACGTTAAAATCTAATTTATGGGAGTCAGTTTTTATTTAAACGAAAGGTTCTTCTATCGATCAGTTTTTTTTCGTGCACAAGTTTTACATAAGCCGGTTATTTGAATTTGATGCTCTTTGATGATAAACCCTTCCTCTTCCATGGCATTTTCCAGTGCATGAATCGGACAGGAGGGTAAATCAAATACTTTCTTACAGTCGTCACAGATTACAAAGTGCTTATGCTCCTTGCTGTCTGCTTTGATTTTATAGAAAATCTCGTTATCATTCAGATGATACTTATCAATTAGACTTTGATTTAAGAGAGAGTCAATATTTCGATAGATGGTAGATTTAGCGATTTTAGGCAAAGTCAATACAACCTGAGCATAAATTTCATTAATAGACATAGGTCGGTCAGTTTCTTTCATGATCGATAAGATTAATTGCTTTTGCTTCGTGTTTCTTTGACTTTCCATAACAAGACTCCTTTGTATTACTAAGATATTACGTTTTACAAATATCATATCGATAACATTCACGTTGATCGATCGCTTCTTCTTCATTCTTGACCATACCGATTCGAAGCGCCAGTTGTTGGGAACGGACATTATTTTTTTGTACAAATGCGGTTATTCTTGGGATACCAAGTTGGTCAAATCCATATTGTATGGTTGCAAGAACTGCTTCGGACGCATAGCCTTGACCCTGATAATCCGGGTCAAGTAGATAACTAAGCTCATAGATATCCTCTTGGTTTTGTGCTTTGTACTCGATGCCGCATCGTCCGATCAGTCGGTTTGATTCTTTGGTATAGATGCCCCATAAGCC
>JAGFXQ010000080.1 GCA_017861355.1 Bacillota bacterium | reverse complement strand
ATAAAATCTTCCCATAAAGATGTTTTATCTACCGGAAAAGATACCATATAATTAATTCCATCATTTTCAATAATAAAACCCTCATTTTTCAATTCATTTATTACCGGATCAATACCCATAACATAACTATAATACATAGTAGAACCTCCCCGTGTCGTTGTGTTTATTTTGTCGATAAATTCCGCTTCGTAACTACATCAAATTCTATATATTAGGTAATAAAATCCTCTCAAAGGTCATTATCCAAAGATAGTATTAAAACTTACTTCTTTACCATCGATTGTAATCAGTAAATAGTCAAAGGAGGAAGTAGATTTAAGTTTATAAGCGAAATCCTTTGGCTGCTCTATTTCTTCTGTCTCAAAAAAGATTGTTAACTTATTGTTATTAATGGTATACGTCATTGTCTTAATTCCCTTATCTATACCACGATATATGATCAATTGTTCTTTTGAACCACTAATTTCATATATTCCTTGCTCATTTTTGCTTTTCATAGTTTCTATATTTTGATTAGTCATTGTATATGGTTCTATTAGCTCAGTATTCTTTTTACATCCGGATAAAAGCAGTAAAACAAAAGCAATCACAATTAATTTTTTATGCATATTAAATTCCTCCTGATTGGTCTTGTAATTGAAACAATTCCATGTACTCATAGTACATAATTATATGTCTGAAATCCTAAGGACTCATAGAGTCTTCTGGCTTCGATGCCAAATGCTCTGAGTGTGATTATCTTTGAATCATCATCAAATGCATCTTTGATTGCCATATTACATACCGCCCTTGATAACCCCTGCCTTCTCATCGCAGGAAGTGTTGCAACGAATTCCAGAGAAGTAATACCTTCCTTATCCATGATGGCTGATACAGCAGCCGGAACATCGTTTTTATATCCTATATAACATTTCATCAAACGTTTTTGAACTAACGGATAATGATATTCCGCATTCATATCCGGGCTCCCCCCGCTTAATATGTCATTTGCCAGTGTAGTCCATACTTGAAATTGTTCTTTTGTTTCAACCTTAATCACTCTAAGATCAGAACCGTTTGGTAGAGGAATACTTCTTTCCTGTGGCAACAAAGCCATATATGCCTCGTCATTGTCCTCGAGTTCTATCTTCCCATGTTCTTTCTCCGTGCCAAACATAAGCTTATGTACATCATTTGAAGCTAAGATATCCAGCCAAATGGGCATATTGAGTGCTTTTATTTCTGCTGTTTTATCTTTCTTCATTTCCGGCGATAAGTCTTCAAGACGGACGTCAAATACAAATTGAATTCCCTGCTCTCCTTCTTTCGGCTTCACATAACTATAATATCCAAGATCAACATACTCCATATGTTCCGCATCACCGAATAATCTAAGGTAATAATTTGCTCCGTCGTCAATATATCGAGCGATCTGTTTTGCATCCATAAATTTCATCCCCACATTCAATTCTTTAGTAGATATTTTTCCCATTCCCATCCTTTTGAAGCTACCATTTTTTCCCCTCCAATTATATTATGAAATCATATATGCTTCTCTATATTTACCTTGTTTTTCTTTTTATATAAAACCAAAATCAAACCCACAACAGTTTGTAACAGGAATAATAAGATCTCTAGAGCATCAAAGGTCAAAGATTTACTTATCATATCATCTAACTTATCTCCCACCATTAATACAGCTTGATGGAAGGTTTGGATATTAACTATAAGAGTAGGAACTTTCGTTGATAAGCCAAAGATTCCTTCTATTATGATCAAAAGACCTGCTGTAATACGAATCATTGGATTACATATGAAAGTAAGATTAAATTCACCATCAAATACTCTTATATAAAGACAAAGGCAAATGATTATTAATAACAGGATAATTAGCCACACAGAGTTAACCTTAAAGAAATTATTATAATTTCGTCTGGAATTAATATCATCAAGCAAGGGGAGAATCGTAATAAGTTTACCAAGTAATGTAAATATACCGGTAATTGTAGTAAATATTAATGCGATTTTCGAAGCCTGATTAATTTCATTTTTAATACTCATATCCACTTTCCTCCCCATCATTTAAATAAACTGAAATTCATCTACTTGTATCAACCTGGTTGATATAATAATCAAACAGATCATATATCCTGGATTATTACTCAACCTTTAAATAAAATGAACCCAATTGTGTTTGTCGCAAAGTTTGCAAACATATGTACAAGCCAAGATAGATAAATATTATTGTATTTTTCATCTAACCAATCAAAAATAAGACCACCGATAAACAAGCCAATCAAAGCTAAAATTACTACCAAATAATGAAACCAGCCTATCATTATTGCAACATGATAAAAAGCAAACATTGTTGCACTAAAACAATATGCCACCATACGGCCGGTTTGTTTTTTTAAGGTCAAGAACGCAAATCCTCTGAAGAAATACTCTTCCAGGAAGGAATTGATAAAGGATATGTAAAGTGCCACCCAGATGAAATTTTGTTTATTTACACCAGTTGTAGTTGTTAAACTGGTGGTTAATGCGGAAAAATCAAAAATATTTCTGAATATAAAATAAGCAGATAGAACAATAGCATAAACAGCGAAGCCTACTACAGTAGCAAGGAGTATTCCTTTTCTGTCAGGTGTAATCACTTTCCTTATATTTCCATCTTTGCTAAACAAAGCATATACAATAGGCATACCCAAAAACAGCAGCACTTTAATTATTGATTTTACCAAATAACCAGGCTCGATAATGGCATCCACAATTCCCATACAAATACATGCAATAATTACTGATAAAACAATTAGAATATGCTGATTTTTTTTCAAATCAATCACCTCTGCAAATAATAATATTTATGGTCAATACCAGAAGCCTTCTATAATAATTTAAAGTGCTCTATTATTTGATTATATCTATCCTCTAAATTGCTATTTTCATCTCGAATGAAACATTGAAACCCACTATTCAGAAACTTATTATAATGTTCGAGACTATTTACTTTTTCAATACATCTTTTATAATTCTCCAAAGTAATCTCGGGATTCTTAGTTTTCTTTATTTGCTCAAGGATAAATAATTTGTCCGGGTCGTTTCTATTAAAAAATTCATTTACAGACATACTCTGCGGCGATAATAGTAGAGCTACATGATTATAATCTGATATTTTGTGCAATATTTCCACGGGGATATTAGTATCGACAATTACCTTTTGACTTTCGGATAACTCTATTAAATCTTCAATTTCAAAAGGTGTTATTTCAACTTCCCCACCTGTAATCCAAGCATCATATTCTTCCGGTGTTCGGGATACAAATTCATCCCAACTTTTCATGGTTTTAAAGTAACATAAATTAGGGCAATCTTCCGGTTTTACTTTTGCAAGAACTTTATCAAGATTGTAATTTTCACCACAAAAGTATAAACCCAATCTATCTGATATCATTTTTACAATTGTTGATTTTCCAGCATAGGCAGTACCGTTGATAAAATATACATTTTTCAATTTACATTTTATCTCATCATAATTCAATTCATTACTATTCATATTAAAATCCTTTCGAAAGATGTTCGTATCACTATGTTATGGCAGTATTCAAAAATCACCATCTCAAACAAGTGTAGCCTTTAAGCTTAACACTTATCAATCAAGAAAGATCCAGAGGTAAGTTTTTCTATCTGTTTCGCGGCATATGTCTCTGCAGTTATCGGGTTATTATAATCTAATAAAGCTACTATTCTACTTGATACATCGCTAAAAATAAGCATTGTATTGTTCAGTGCTCTTAAAATATCCTCTGCATCATAGGTTCCATATGCTGTTTTCAATTGTTTCTTAATATTATCATCTACCCAATTATCAAAAAATCTACCGTCATGCCACGTATCAAAATCTTCACCTTTCACAGCTTTTGAATAGCCTTCCAGCAGCTGCCTTAGCAGATTTTTCATATAACCATCAACACAACTTTTCGCCGACCATATTTCTCCTCGAAGTATCTTCTTCACAGACCATATCGAATGAAACCAAAATGTATTTGCTAGATTAATAAATTCTTTCTCTGTGATAATAGAATTTATTTCATCCGTTAGTTCAGATGGTCTTTTGCGTTCAATTGCACCTTTAAAGTCAATTTTATCAACTAGTATCTTATATCCTCGAGAAAAGAAGGATTGTATCGTAGGATCAGCAGCCAATCTTTCCGCTTCCTTCCCATCATAAAACAGAAAATCCATATCCTTTGCCTCGCTGAAGAATACCCTGCGTTCTTGACCGTATGCTGCTGTTGGTTCTTGAAATGAAATGTAATATTTATCAATTTGATTCAACCACTCGTTCGTATTCAAAAAATAATCAACGTCCTTTACAAGAAATATGATATCGTAATCCGAATACTTATCTGCAACATTTTTCTCTCTTGCTCTGGAACCAAAAAGTATCATTGCCTGAATCAGATCCGATTCCTTCGCAAATGACACTAATTTATCCATCATGGTATCGTATGAACTCATATAAATTATCCTCGCTTTATGTCTATTGAAATACGCTTATCGACTCAAAAATTACTCCCTATTATAGATTTGAATCATTGTGAAGTCGGTTTATCAATTTCATGTTATTTTACATTATAATACAAGCAGAACAATATTGCCAGAATATTCCTTGTATTCTTTCGTACATAAGTTTTTAGTATATACCATACCTTTATTTCATATTGACCTTTACATGTATGGTCCAAGTTATTTTCAAATGAGCAATAGAAAAAACACCGTGTAGCCTTCAAACTACACGGTGCAATGTACGACGAACTAATCAATTATTTTCATCCAGAGTTCCATGTTTGTCGTCTCCGGGGAATGACTTGCATATCGCTCAGCGCAGAATACGTCCGTCTGCAATTCATGCTTTGGTATCCATATACTATAGACATACTGCTGTGCTTTGTAGAGAGCATCCATGACGAGGGCTTCAAAGTTCTCTGCTTCAAAGGAACATACAACGTACTTTCCCGGAGGCAGCTCCCATTTCATATATCCGCAGGAAGCTTCTTCCTGTCCGGATCTAGCGCCTGCAAAATAGCTGAAACATCCTTCCTTTTGGCTTGGATATGCCACCCCAATTTCCTCGTTATTTGCAGAAAGTTTTAATATAGATTCCTTCTGCTCGTGTAAGTTGCGCCATAGGGTGTCCAAAGGATCTACACCCGATTCGGTTCCCAGTCCGTCGACAAATTGAACCGGCATATCTACCTTCATCCCGCAAAAGCAGATGGGTTCGGTAAGCTGCTGTCTGTTTATCTCCAGAACTATTCCGTCTGTAATCAAGGGTACTCCTTCATCGATTAATAGATAATGAAGTAAAAGCTCCGGCTTTGTCATCCGGTTCAGGGTCACCGGATTCTTACGGTATTCATCCGGAGTCATCCCAAAGGTATCCTTAAAAGTACGGGAAAAGTGTTCATGTGAGGAAAATCCAAGGTCCAGCGCGATGTCTATAATACGTTTATCCTTTTGAAGCAAGGTCACGGTTGCCTTAGCCATACGACGAAGCTTTATATACTCGGCCACCGGTTTTTTGACCAGACGACTGAACAATCGCTGATAATAAAAGGGTGATAATGAGGCTATTTGGGCGAGGTTCTCAATATTAATCTCCTCCTCCAAATGATCCTCAATATATTCTATGGTCTGCTGTATTTGTTCCCATGCGTGCATTGATAAGCACCTCCTTCTCCTACAGAATACCATACCGAGTATCATGACGCTTGACTGTGAATGCCTTCTTGACTAGCTGCGCTCAAATCCCAAATAACGCGTCCCCTGAAATGTCAGCTTTCCGGTATCATGCTCAACGAGTAAACCATACTCCGTATCCTTAGTTTGAAATTCCATACGATCGCCACTGGCCACCTCAAAGGTTACATAATATGTAGTTGAGGAGGAAGAATGATGCATATTATCTGTTCCAACATCATTGTGATAATAGCTAACATCCGAACGTTTTGTTACAACGGCTGCATCTACCGTTAACACCGGTGAATCATTATTTCTCTTCCATTGTTGCGCTCCTTGTACGAAACGAGCAATAATGATGCCAAAGACTAATACAAAAACAAGAACTACCAACACCGGTATAATGGCAAACATAATACTAAATCCGCTAAAGGGTGAAAGTCCCATATTAATATCCTCCAATATAATTATTTCTTATTGCTTGATTTTCCAATATCTCTTTCTCATTACTGGCTAAGCTTCCCCTCTTCATCTTGATCAGTGCAATCTGTTTGCCTATTCTTCGAAAATTCAGATAGCTCCAGTTCCTTTTGTTTATTAATCGGGGAAAAAATCATAGGAATAATGCCAAGTAATACAAGCACAAAGGGCAATACTCCGGCGCCCATTTTTATACCTAAAAGGGCTCTATTACTTTGAATGTTGGAACCTGCTTGAAACCCATAATAGCTGATAATTCCCATAAATAACGAAGCTTGTATTCCTGACACCGGAATGGTAAGCAGCGCATTCAGACCATTGAACATACCCGCTTTACGGATACCGGTCCGCTGTTCATCATCATCAATGATGGCACCAAGCATAGGACCATATGTGATGCTGATTGCCTGAGCAAATATATACATTATGATATAAGCAAATATTGCTTGCAAATAATTATTGACAAAAGCAATCAATAAGAAGCCAAGTGCACTCGGGAAGGCTGCTGTAATCATTGCCTTCTTTAGTCCCAGACGTTTGATAAACATCCCCAGAAAAGGCGCTACGGCAAATAGAGAAATACCCATAACAACATCCATTAGTGTTGCTTGAATTCCTTGAAGCTTCAACACATAATCTGACATATACAAAAACGGGGTAAAGTAAAAACCCGATGGCCCACCGGCTAGAATTTGCATTATCAAAAAAGCTACAAACGCTTTTGATTTTAGAGCGTCCCGAACATTACTAAATATATCTCCAAAGATACCCTTTCTCTCCATGATCTGCTGATTTTCATTAAGATACATCTCTTTCGAATCCTTTAGTGGCTTCAGTGCTACAATATACAAGATTGAATTCAAGGCAAGTACTGCGCTAAGTAGAGCCGTAGTCAATGTCTTATCACTATCTCCAACTAATAATAAAGTTGGAATTAATGTGCCGAAAAAGCCTCCGATATTTGCGATGTAGGTGATAATCACGGCTACATCCACACGTTCCTTGTTCGTTTTTGCGGCAATTAGTTTGTAATTCGAGTAAGCAATATTATATGTAGTTGCGGTCGTGTCGTAAATAAACAACAATATAAGTAGAAATGCAAAGATTACCCATTGATTCCAAGAAGGCTGAGCATAGATCATTGCAAAGGATGCAAACAATGTCACCGGAGCACACAGTCGCATAATATGAATATATTTACCCCTTTTCTCATTATACTTATGCCTGTCCAACCACACTCCAATCACAGGATCATTGATTGCATTCCAGACACCAAATATCATATAGAGTAGGCCGACAAATTTGGGATCTAGACCGATAATATCCGTATAGTACTTTAAAAAAGCATTGTGAATTAATACATTACTCAGGTTAGACGGCATTTGAGGAAAAGCAAGCAGGAATTTCTGCCAGCCGGACAATTCAGACGATATATTTTTCTGCTTAGAATTCATAGAGTACTCCATTCTGTCACCGGAAGGCGACTCTCTTGCTGTTCTATCAGTTCTTTATACCAGTATCCGCTGTCACGTATCGTCCGCTGCTGTGTCTTATGATCCACATTGATCAGTCCCATAGGACAAGATAATCCTGAATTCCATTCAAAATTATCGATTAAAGACCAGTAGAAATATCCTCTGATATCTGATCCTTCCTCAATTGCTTCCCGCAGCGCCCGTAAATAGTAATCAATATATTTAATTCGGTTATCATCGTTATTTCTCCACGCTTCTCTACCATTCCCTATCTCACAAGTACCATTTTCAGTGATATATACAACCGGATTCCCATACTCCTCCCGGTATCGTCTTGCTAACTCCTTCAACCCCTCGGGATATCCCATCGTACCTAATATCGGATGATCATATCGACTATCTGAAGTGTTCCTGTCGATCCAGGTTTTTAGGAATGGAAGGTACCATTTTCTTGCTGCAAACAGTCTGTTATAATAATTAACTCCAAGAAAGTCAATCGGTTGAGCTATGGTTTTCATATCTCCTTCCTGAAGCTTAGGTACAAGTGGCCAAAGTTTATCAAAAAGCTTCTTTGGATATTCTCCCTTGAAGATACCATCCAAAAAGAATCGGTTAACGAACATGTCTGCCATCTCAACCGAGGCTAACTCCTTCGCATTCGGCTCAACACATGCAGGGTAGATTGGGAACTGGCTCAAGGTTATACCGATATTCAGATCACTTCTCACACTTCGCATTGCCTGTACCGCCAGACCGTGACCGATCAGCTGGTTATGAGCAACCTTGAAATAGAGTCGTGGATTCTTTATACCAGGTGCGTGTTCCCCAATAAAATGACCAAAAAACGCATGTTCCCAAGGCTCGTTCAAAGTGATCCAGTCCTTCACCCGATCTCCGAACTTCTCTATCATCAGTCTTGAATATTCCGCATAATATTGAGCAGTCTCTTTGCTTCCAAAGCCATTGTATTTTTGATAAAGGGAATAAGGCATATCCCAATGATAAAGTGTGATAAACGGTCTGAGCCCGTTTTCCATCAAGGTATCAATCAAACGATTATAATAATCCAGTCCTTTTTGATTGACCGCACCTTTACCCTCCGGTAATACTCGTGACCAGCTAATGGAAAATCGATAAGCATCAAGTTTCAGTTTTTTCATCAATTCAATATCTGATTTGAAGTTATGATAAGTATCACAGGCAATATCACCTGTAGATCCATCATGTATCTTGCCGTTTGTATGGGAGAATTTATCCCATATGGATAGTCCCTTACCGTCCTCATTCCAGCCTCCCTCGATCTGATAGGCAGCTGTAGCAGTACCAAACAAAAACTCTTTTCCAAACTGAGTAGCCATCCATTCATCCCTCTCTGCATATTTTCCTTCAATAATATTAATAGTATTTAAGAATTGTAATTATGTCTTATACTACTTAACTAGTCTTATTTTCCGGTAATTTTAAATCATGCAGTTGTGGTAATATTATCATTTTGAAAATATATTTTAATTCTAATAATGCCCCATTACAGGCTTATCTTTTGTCCTATGCTTTCGATCCGGATCGTATGTCTGCCAATAGACTGCCTTTTCATTATACCTGCAGCGCCCTGGCTCCTGATAGGTGCCGTGTCCGAAATACACCATGCTCAGAGGCTTTACATGCTCCGGACAATTGATCAAGTGTTGCATAGTTGCCATCCTGGATTCAATTGGATAAATACCGATCCATACGCTTGCAAGGCCGATATCCGTCGCTGCCAGTAGCATATTCTCGATTGCTGCACTGCAATCACAGATCCATAAATCTTTGTCCTTGCTTTTTAGGGCAAATTTCATGTTTCCGCATACGACAATTCCCAGCGGAGCATTGTATCTGGCAAAAATCATCTTATCTCTGATTATATCTAATCTCTCTTTCTCATTAATAACAACAAATTCCCACGGTTGCGTATTCACTGCAGTCGGTGCCGAGAAGGCTGCCTTTAATAAAGTCTCAATCTCTGCATCGGTTACAGGCACCTCTTTAAAATCTCTTATACTTCTTCGATTAAATATCGCCTCTAAGGTTTCCATAATAATTCTAACCTATTCTCTTTCTTATTATTGGCTAAGCTTCTATAACCGGTCTCTCTTTGAAGGTTAAGTGATCTTTCCATTCTCCGCATCCGCCGAGTCTGTCTCCAACCGAGAAGTAATTATAAGGAGCATAGATTGCCGGATTTAACATTTTTAAATTAATCATTTCAAGGTCCATTCCTTCAAACCGCTGATCAATCTGTATGTTCTTGATGTCCGCTAAGAATAGATGACTTCCATCTAGCTCTATTATTTGGGTCACTTCACATTCATAAACCCAGTTGCTTTGCTCCAAAATCGGTACCTTTAAGTTATTCCCCCATGTATAATCATATGGCACATCATTCTTAATTTTATCTTCCGCTTTTGTTGTTCCAAAATAGTCCGCAAGCCAAATCATATCATCACTAACTAAATTTGCTGAAAATATCTTATCACGAAGGATGTTTGTTTTCGTCTGCTTGCTGCCACCGATTGTCATCATTAAGTGAGGTGTTTTATCAAAAGAAAAACCAAGCCAAGTAATCACACAAAAATTAGCTACTTCATCTTCATTTTTCGTGCCAATGATATACATGGGTTGAGGGCTGAATACACAATCCGGCTTAATATTCATCTTAACCATAATGTTCATTACTCCTTCCAAGTTCAACGATATAATCAAACGGTATAAGAAAATGTATTAAGAAACATGCTACGATCCTTCCGGCTCATTATATGAATACCAGTCAGACTCCGGCATTCCAAGCTCTCGCAATATGCCGTTAAGGTATCCAATGTTATACATGATATGCCTTATTTGTCCAAGTATCACATCCGTATATGTATACTGTGGTTCATTCCCAAATACTGAAACGCTCAGTTTCTCATCATTTAGATGATCAAAGATGATTGTAGTTTTCGTACGAATTACATCAAGATACTCCAACATCTTGTCTTGCCGAATCAGTAATCCTTCATAACTGTCAGCATACAAGTCCGTGGTATAGGCATCGTCAAAGATCATTGTGCGCCATTCACTGTCATCATACTTTTCACGCATCCAGAAATCAATATAGTATACATAGTGGAAAACTTGCTGCCAAAATGGGACCTCGTTATAGGAGGCAACCCATATCTTCTCTGGACATACCTTTGCCAGAACATATGCCATGTGAAAAGTGGAGTCGAACTGATTTCTTAGAGATTCTGTAATCAATCTTTTCATTATTATCCCCTTTACTATAAATACTTTATAGCCTTTTGCGCATTATTACCTGCTCCTCGTTCCGTTTCACTTCCGTGAAGCCTGCTCTTTCATATAATCCGATTGACCCGTTAAAATCTAAGTACTCCGGATCAATGCTCAATCTTGCATATCCCTCAACCGCTACATAGCCTTGTGCTTTTGCCTCGGTGCAGATATGTTTGAGAAATTCAGTTGCAAGACCTTTGCCACGATATCCCGGAGCCACTTCAAAACATACGACTGAGAATGTTTTTCCACATTGATTGTCACGGGCAAAGTCCGGCACAAAAGCTTTAAAGCTGTCCATATCCGCAGCATTGCACCAGCCAATCGGTATATCTCTATCGAAGGCCAGATAGCCATGAATCATGCCATTGTTGAGCATTTCCATCGCATATCGGCGAAGTGTTCCTTTGACATCGTCCCCAAACTCACTTACCATCTTTTCCTCTGTCTCCCGATCCATCGTCGGAGATGTACAATAGCAAGGTCCATTGGGATTGCCGTCAGAAAATGCGCGGTTATCAAAAAAATCAAGGTAATCCCTTGTTAATTCCGGACTCAGTTCTTTAATTTCATAAATCATCAGCTTATCCCCTTTGCATAATGTTATTTATCGATTTTTTCATTCATATATCTCTGTAACTTTTCAGCCAGTTTGCCAATATGAATACCATCCACAAAAGAATGATGTACCTGAATTGAAATTGGCATAAACACTTTACCATCTTTAAAATAGTATTTGCTCCAGTCAAACAGTGGGGTTGCATTCTCTTTTTTTCCTGAATTGGTATGAGAAATATGTTGATAAGTGATCCAAGGCATCGCGGAACATTGGAACACATCATTTCCAAGCGGTCCCGTAAAATATTCTTTTTGCTCCTTTGCTAACTTCGTTGCATATGTGACATATTCATCCATCGAATCCATCATAGGGACATTCACTACCTTAAATAATTCCGTTTCTGTGTTCAGATATGTAAATGCGGTATCGATCTTATCAAACA
>JAGFXQ010000079.1 GCA_017861355.1 Bacillota bacterium | reverse complement strand
CTCCATTGATAATTCAAATGGCATTAAGCCCTGTGGTACCGAGTAATTGTCTTCTCTAATTGCTAGTAATATATCTTTCAGTTTCTCTTTTCCCATAAACACCCTCCCACAATATCCGCAACTCCGATTGAATTACTTAACCATATAATTCCATAGGAATCAAGCATAAAAGAACCCCAAATCCTGCATGAGAATTTGGGGTTAATAAACGAATGTTTAATTATTTCGCTTCTACCGGGTGAACACTTGCTTGTTTCTTATCTCTACCCTTGCGCTCAAATCTCAGAACGCCATCAACTAAAGCAAATAATGTATCATCGCCACCGCGTCCTACATTAACTCCAGGATGGATCTTGGTACCGCGCTGTCTGTAAAGAATATTTCCTGCAAGAACAAATTGACCATCTGCTCTCTTAGCACCCAATCTCTTGGACTCGGAATCTCTACCGTTCTTGGTAGAACCAACACCCTTTTTATGAGCGAAAAATTGAAGGTTCATTCTTAACATGTTCTACACCTCCTACAATTCTAATTTCATATCAGTATATGAGTTACTGTGACTTTACCTGAGTAAGTCGAATATACTTCTCGGTATATTCCTCTGCAATTCCCTGAAGTCCTAAAATCAAGGAGCTTATCAGCAAATTGGAGTTGTTACTCAAATCAGAAATCACATGAAATTCTATAAAACCTTTTTTCTCATCCTGGTCTAAAGAAAACCGATCCGAGGTAAAATTCTCAATAGAATTTATCGTATTGATTACCAAAGCAGATACTGCTGCACAAACGATATCGCTTCCATATTCTGAATAATCAGCATGACCCGATAGTTTGAAGCCGGTAACCAAATTCTCTGCATTTTTATATATGGATACATTAATCATATCACATCTACCTATGCATTAATCTTTTCAATCTTAACCTTGGTAAATGGTTGTCTATGACCATTCTTCTTGTGATATCCGGACTTTCTCTTGTATCTGAAAACAATCACTTTCTTATGCTTGCCTTCTTCAACTACAGTTGCAGAAACCTTAGCGTTTGCTACAGTAGGATCTCCTACTACTAACTCACCCTTATTTACTGCAAGAACCTGATCAAAAGTAACAGTTGCTCCAGCTTCTAATCCAAGCTTTTCAACTTTAATGATATCGCCTTCCGCTACCTTGTACTGTTTTCCACCAGTTGCAATTATTGCGTACATATTGGCACCTCCTATTATCATTACTCGCCAACTATGGTGTCTATTCCTGTAAGAATTATCGATAAAATAACACTTTTGGGCATAGAGCTTTTACCTCGTTGTGCGGCACACTAAATTATACTAGCATAAATGAATATATTTGTCAATTAATAATATTTTATAACAATGATATATTTTTAGCTATTAACCTTTAATCTCTTACCTGTTATCTCGTTCACGGTAAGCTCCATCACTTCCGTCATATTCAGTACCGCTTCCGGAAAATGATTTTCATTTTCCCCATGATACTGAGCCATGATGGTAGTCAGACCATATGCCTTTTCGTCATTCTCCATGATACGAAGCGTTCCGTTTCCACAGACGCTCTCATATTCCATGGTGCAGGAGCCATTGTCCCTCATAACTAGTTTATGATTACAATCCATAGCAAAAGCTACCTTCGGGTTCTTACGAAGCAGGTCTAACTTAGTACCTTCTTTCGCTGAGTGAAAGTACAGCTTGATATTCTCGCCGTCAGTCATCATACCAAAATTTAGCGGGATAATATAAGGGTAGGTGTCGTTACTGAATGCTACATGACAAGCATCGCACCTCTTCATTATGTCAATTATTTCGGTGATATCGGTAATCTCTCTGTCCTGTCTTCTCATTTTACTACCTGGCCTTTCCAGTCTTTATCCAAATTTGAAAATCAATTGTTCTCATTACATTTTCACTCAATTACAAAATAGTATGATCATTATAAAACTTAGCAATACACCTGTCAATTACAGACTTACTTCGAAACAATTCTATAAGACTTACTTCTATATAAATCTAAAGTTGCCAGTAATATCCAATTCAGATCATCCAACTCAATACATCTTCTGCCACTATAAATGGATTATCCCAATGTAATAGCTTACCATGAGTGACTACCATAACATTTCGATTACCAATTGACACATATTAACAAATTAATTATAATAGAAACATAAAAATAATGAAAGGGTGGTTTGTTTGTTAAGTGTATCTGTAATGGAGGTTACAACTAAATAGTTGTGGCAATGCAGCAATGATAACTATGCATTTTTCTAATGCACGTTATATCGATGCGGAGTAATCCGCTTTCTTTTTGTTGCTGTTTTTAACGCCTACCGAACAGATCGCTTCAAATACCGTCGAATCATAGTAACTCATGAACCGTGGCATTTTTGTCACGTTTTTTTATTCATGATTATAGAAAGCTGACTTAAAAGTTCTTTCTATTATTACTTCCTACCCGCAGGAGCTGAATCTGAATCTGTAATCCTTTACAGATTAGGTAGACGCTGTAACTGCGGTTTTTTGATTCTTATTTTGTTCGGGGACCATAAGTCATACACAATTCAGTATGAATATAGGTACCTATGCATGCAGATGGCGCAGACCGGCCGATTGCAGGTGACTTTTTCCGCATGAGGGAAAGGCAAGTCCAGATGTATACATAGGAAACCATATTCATCTCATGTCATTTATCTGACTTATGGTACCCGAATAACATCAGAACAAACATATTGAAAGGAAGCAATTTATAATGAATATTATTGAGACTAGAAATCTTACAAAAACATATCAGCGCTTTACAAAGGAACCAGGATTAAAGGGAAGTATCAAGTCCTTATTCAAGCGGGAATTTACAATCAAAACTGCGGTATCTGGTTTTGACCTGACTGTTCAGGAGGGAGAATTCCTTGGTCTAATCGGACCAAACGGGGCTGGCAAGACGACTCTGGTGAAGATGTTGACCGGAATAATCGCACCCTCCTCCGGTGAGATCTCTGTGGCCGGATATTATCCCAATCGACTTGAGAACTCCTTCAAGCAGGAATATGCTGTTGTCATGGGGCAGAAAAGCCAGCTATTCTTTGAACTCTCGGCAGCGGATACTTTCCTGTTATTTAAAGAATTATATCATATCCCCGAGGAGGAGTATCGCAAGAATCTGGACTATTTCATAAAGCTCTTTGGAGTATCCGATATCCTGGATGTGCAGGTCCGTACTCTCTCCCTAGGAGAGCGTATGAAGATGGAGTTAATTGTTGCTCTTCTTCACAATCCTAAGATTCTCTTCCTTGATGAACCGACCATTGGTTTAGATGCGGTTGCTCAGAAGCAGATCCGGCAATTCCTGAAAGAGGTAAATGAGACAAAGGGAACTACGATTATACTGACTTCTCACTATATGGAAGACATAAAATCATTATGTAAAAGATGTGTTGTCATTAATGGTGGAATCAAGCTCTATGACGGTGATACGGATCAATTATTTGCAAATTATCAGACCCATAAAAAAATTACAATCTCTCTGGAGCATGATAAGACCTGTTCCTTTCTCCATGAGCATGTAATACTGGAGGCACTGCCTTATAAGGTTACTCTCCTTGTGAAAAAGGAAGAATCACAGGAGCTTCTAAAGGATATCTTCTCTCGATATGATCTGAATGATATCTCCATCGAAGAGGAAGATATCGGTAATGTGGTTGAGCGTATCTATACTGGCAAAAGCGAGGTAAAGGCATGAATAAATATCTTGAAATCTCTAAGATCACCTTCAAAGCCCAACTGGCCTGGCGCTTTGATATCAACTCCTTTTTATCACAGCTGGATATGTCAGGAGAAGTAAGTAATGAGCTCAGTACTCGAATTCGATCCGGGACCTTCTCCAAATACATGGTGATTCCGGTTAATATCCAAGGCTATTTTATGGCTCAGACTGCGGGTGCCTCTGTTTTCTACCTGATCTTCAATCTGATTGCCGCTATTGTATGGATCTTCGTCTTTGGAATTAATTTTACCTTTACAACCGATCCCCGGCTGATGCTTGCAGCCCTATTGTTAGTACTGTTAGGCCTTATCTTCATGATACAGTTGAACTATTTTCTTGGATTATTAACACTAAAATTCCAGGATATCTTTCTGTTTCTGATGATAAAGAGTAATATTGTTGCTTTTATCGCCGGAACCTTAGTTCCCTTGGCTTTGTTACCTGATTTTGTCCTACAGATCATGCGATATTTTCCGTTCTATTATACTTCGTATCTTCCTTCGATGCTTCTCATTGGAAGAAACGGTAATGAAATAGGCTTCGGATTGATCACTCTAGGTGCTTGGGTGTTACTGTTCACAGGAATCAATAAAATAACTTATCAGAGGCTTCGTGTCAAATATGACGGGGTGGGAATATAATGAATACACATAATAAAAACTATAATAGAAGTAATATGAGATTTATTGCGGCACTCATCCGAATGAAATTATCCAAAATGATGACCTTTCGCTTGTCTTTCTTTGGCGCCTTTTTTGTTGATGGCTCTATGTTCCTGATTCAAGTATTGTTCTATCAGGCTATCTATTCCAAAGTAGATTCGATCGGCGGATGGTCCACCAGTGAAATGATTATATTCATCGGAACCTTTTCTCTGATTAATGCGCTTAATATGATGATTTTCTTCTTTGGCACCAATGAAATTCCAAATAAAATCAGGAATGGTGATCTGGATCATTATTTGACCAAGCCGGTGAATTCACTTTTACGACTAAGCTTTGAAAGTGTAGACCCCGGTTCCATCCCGCTTGCGTTGGCCAGCATTCTACTGGTTTTGTATGGAGTCAAGCAGGTGGAGCTTGAGGTAACCCCTCAGAGATTCATGGCTTATTTTATCATTGTGTTACTGATGACCTTATTATGGTATGATCTCCAGGTTATCACCCGCTCCATCCCGTTCTTCACTATATCGGCAAATAACATTGCACGTATGGGTGATACCATGCTGGAGTTATGTCTAAAGGTACCCGGAACCTTATTTAAAGGTGCATTTAAAGTAATCTTTTACTTCTTTTTACCTTATGGAATTATGGCTACTTACCCCACTGAATTAATTGTCGGTAAGCTGTCCTTTCCGGAACTGATTTATGGCTGCTTCATCGTAGCCCTATTTACGGCATTTACCTTATGGTTCTGGAAGCTTGGATTAAGGCATTATAAAAGTGCCAGCAGTTAGTAGATTAAGATACTAAAATATCTGCTTCGCAGACATTGCAGGAAGCATGCATTAAAATACCCCTTTGGTTGAATCACAGATCATTGATCCAATCAAAGGGGTTCATTTCAAATATAAGAGGTGTTTTAAATCGTTCGTAGCTGCCAGTATTGCAATGAAGCGAGATATTCCAACTATTCGGCAATATCACACAGAGTAGCATCAATATATTCTATTAATGCTTCTCTCGGAATACAGAGCTGACAGCCTCTGACTCCGGCACTGACTGTGATTTCGTCGAAGAGAATTGCTGTCTCATCCATATAGGTAGGGAATTTCTTCTTCATCCCAATCGGAGAACAGCCTCCACGGATATATCCGGTTGTCGCAAGTAAATCCTTCACGTGGAGCATCTCAATCTTCTTGTCTCCAAGCACTGCGGCGGCCTTCTTCAAGTTTAACTCCATATTTACCGGGATGCAGAAGACTACAAAGCCTTTCTTCTCTCCTTTGGCTACCAGGGTCTTATACACCTGCTCCTGAGGCATCGAGATTAGCTCCGCTACATGCTCTCCACCCAGATTGTCCTCATCCACTTCATATTCCATTGCTTTATAGGTTATGCCTGCCTGGTCAAGCAGACGCATCACATTTGTCTTGATCATGAATAACGTCTCACCTCTTCCACCTGTTCGTGTAAGGGCTTACGCACCTTCTTACGGGTAACCTCCACCAGCCCAAGTGCTGTCATATCTACCAGTGTTGTCTTAACCGGATCTTTCTTAAAATATTCCTCCAGCTCCAGCATCAGAAGCTCTTTGTCTTTCTTAAGCTCCATATCGATGAAATCTATAATAATAATGCCGGAGAGATTACGAAGACGGATCTGTCTCGCTATTTCCTTCGCCGCCTCGCGGTTCACCTTAAGGAAGGTCTCTTGCACCTGCTTCTTTCCTGCCACCGCTTTTCCGGTATTCACATCGATGACCGTCAAAGCCTCTGTGGGCTGTATTACAAGAGAACCACCGGATTTGAGCCAGACCATAGGTCGTATCGCATCCTCTAAACGATCATTGAGACCATAGAGACTTGCCAGACTTAAGATCGGATCCTGATAGAATCGTAGCTTGCTTAAGTCCTCCGGTTGATAGGTCTCAAGAAAACCTTTCATATTATCATAAAGCTCTTGATTATCTGTAATAAATTCATTTACATTTTCGGTATAACTGTCTCTGATATCACAGATATAATTCGGTGGAGTTCGGTGAATCAGAGAAAAGCAGCTCTTATGAACACCATATCTTCGGATATTCTCGTATGCTTCGATCAACTTCTTCATCTCCCCAACGATCTTATCCTCTGCTACATAAGCTGCATTGGTACGGATAATAAAGCCATATTCCCGATGCTGGTGATTTTTCGCAATAAGCTTAAGTCTTTGACGTTCCTTCTCATCTAAAATCTTGGAGGAGACGCCGACGGAGGGCTTTCCGTAGGTTAATGCAACAAATTTACCGGTAAAATTCAGATTACTACTGACCACCGGGGCCTTTGTTTTCACATCCTCCTTCGCGACCTGAACAATCAATTCATCGCCGATCTTAACCTTCACCTCATTCAACTTTGCTTCGTCCTTCTTATACTCCTGTTCGGATACCTGGATCGGATATCGGTTTTCGCTCATGGAATAATAACACATTCTTCCGTCGGCAATCTCGATGAACGCTGCATTGATATTTTTAACGATGTTCTTGACCTTCCCCAGATAGATATTCCCTAATATCCCATTCTCCTCGGAAGTATTCAGTGAGACCTGAACCAGATCCTTTCCTTCAAAGGAAGCAGAAATAATAACATTTTCTTTTTTTGTAATAACAAGCTTGTTCTCCATCTCTGCCCCTCCGTTGTACTATCTATCTACCTGATCCAAACCGGCAAGCTTCCCTGTCTCAGAATTTCTGGTATATACTTCAATCCGATGAGACTGCCAAGCATACTGATTATATGCCACTCCTAAGGATTCACAGAAAGCTTCGACAACCAGCTCCGGCTTCAAATTGGAAGAACTTCCGGTATCCAGCTGAAGATATATCTTGATCCCATTCTCATAAACCTCTGCCATACTGTCAGGTTTCTTATTACTTAAACTTGTCTCTTCTGTCTTAAGATGTTCCTCCAGCGTATTCCTGCGCTTTGCTTCATAATCTTCTTCCTCAAATGCCACAAGAGTAATCATCGGTTTGATATCAACGTCCATCTCGCTCTTTTTCGTCTTCTTACCAATTACAATCTCTTCGGATTGCATAAACTTGATAAACTTCTCTGCAAAGCTTTCCTTTGAGTTAATATCCGCTCCGATTTCATACCCATCTTTTAAGGATACCAAATAATCTGCGGAAGCGACAAGTGCCATCGCTGTGACCGTCTTTGTATTCGGCTCTGTTTCCAATAGCGGACGGTATCCGATGATATGAAAGCCTTCGGTCAGAGCTGCATTGATTCGTTCGATCATAACCTCCGGTGAATCCGCAGATAATAACTGGACATCCAGGTATTCACCGTCACTGGTCAACCCAACTCCCAGCGGTGCCGCAAAGGACATGATCTGGTGAGGACTGAAGCCTTTACTGTATTCATTATCGATGTTCGCCCTGCGGAATACCTTCTGAAAGTATCTCATGATATCCAGATGTCCGACAAACTTCATTGAGCCATATTTCTGAAATTTAATTCTTGCTTTCATCGGTAACCTCCTCTAAATCAGCCATGCATAGATCCTCTTCGAAGCAGACGCCACCGCCAAATTCCTTCGCTCCGCAATTCGCACAAGCTTGTTTACAGTTCGGGGTTACCTTTTCACTCTTCGCTCTCTTATACTCTCTTAGTAGAAAGGCCTTTGTTACTCCGACATCGATAAAGTCCCAAGGGAAGATCTCCTCGGTATCACGTTCTCTACCGTTGTAGAATGACATTTCAATGCCATTTGCCACAAAGGCATTCATCCATTTCTCATAGTTAAAATACTCGGACCAGGAATCATAGAGGCAGCCGGACTGATACGCATCCACGATTGCCTTGCTGATTCTTCGGTCGCCTCGGGCGAATACGCCTTCCAACTCTGTTACTTCTGCTTCATGCCAGTTATATTTAATACTCTTGGCATTCAGCTGTTCCCTCATCTTACCTTTTAAGAAGCGTTGTCTCTGTACATATTCCTCTCCGGTAATCATTCTGGACCACTGGAAGGGGGTGAAGGGCTTCGGTACGAAGAACGAAGTACTGGAGGTAATCGCTACCTTACCATTTCTCTGATCCTTCGGAATCGTATAATATTCTCTTGCAATACGGTCGGACAATATCGCGATACCCTCGATATCCTCTTCCGTCTCGGTCGGCAGACCCAGCATAAAGTATAGCTTAACCTTGTTCCAACCACTCTGGAACGCCTTCATGGCACCACCAAGAATCGCTTCTTCGGACAAACCTTTATTAATTACGTCACGAAGTCTCTGTGTTCCGGCTTCCGGTGCGAAGGTAAGACTGCTCTTACGGATATCCTGAACCTTACTCATTACATCAAGAGCAAAGGCATCAATTCGAAGGGACGGCAAGGAGATATTCACGCCCTTGGAACCGAATTCCTCAATCAGAAAATATACCAGCTCCTGAAGGCAAGAATAATCGCTGGAGCTTAAGGAACTGAGGGAAATCTCCTCATGACCGGTCGAAGATAACATCTCATAAGCACATTTCTTCAGGTATTCCAGGCTTCGTTCTCTGGTCGGACGGTAAATCATACCTGCCTGACAGAAACGACAGCCACGGATACAGCCTCTCTGAATCTCAAGCACGACACGGTCCTGGGTCGCTTTGATAAACGGAACCAAAGGAGCAGTCGGATAATAGGTGTCACTTAGATTCATCTCGACCTGTTTCTTCACGGTCTTAGGTGCATGCTCATTATTCGGTGTGAAGCTGGCAATCGTACCATCTTCCTTATATTTTACATCATAAAAAGCAGGCACATACATTCCTTCTATCTGTGCCACACGTTCCAGATATTCTTTTCTTGTCTTACCGGCTTTGCGGTATTCCTTATAGGTATCCAGAATCTCATTGTATGCAGTCTCTCCTTCTCCAATATAGAAGAAGTCAAAGAAATCAGCGATTGGTTCCGGATTATAACTGCAGGGGCCTCCCCCGATGACAAGCGGGTGCTCCTCGGTACGGTCCTTCGCATAGAGTGGGATACCGGATAGATCTAGCACCTGAAGGATGTTGGTATAACACATCTCATATTGCAAAGTGATTCCCAGAAAGTCAAAATCCTTCACGGGGTCCTGGCTCTCCAGAGCGAAAAGGGGAATATTACGTTCCCTCATCAGCTTGTCCATATCTACCCAGGGAGAATATACCCGTTCACAATAGGTATCCTCTCTGCGGTTGAACATATCATATAAGATCTGAATTCCAAGGTGTGACATGCCTATCTCATATACATCGGGAAAACACATGCAGAAACGGATGTCAACCTTTGAAGGGTCCTTCATCTTCATGTTTACTTCTCCACCGATATATCTGGCAGGCTTCTCTATGGTTAATAATATTTCATCGGAAAGTGCTAATTTTCTCATTCTATTATCCTTTCATTTTACTATCCGTTATTATAACTGATATGAAATGAAATTACAATTGCTTATTCCTTCAGTAAAGTTATGACATTATTCCTTCAGTAAAGTTATGACAAACTCCTCCAGCTGCTTCAGATTATCCTTGCCGGTTACGTATTCCTGAACTTTATCCGAATTAAAGCTTCCGACTTTAATATCGAACTTATCAATCAGGAATATACTAAGAAAAAGCACGATTGCGCATACCATTCGTACCACAAGAAAACGAAAGGCTGCAATCTCCTTCCGATTATCTTCTGCAGTTGCAGCTTCATTTCCATCATGAAACAATGAATTATATGGTCTGGCTTTTTTGTTTGTCTCTTGTTTTGCATTCTGTATAGCATTGTCTAAGTAATAGCTGTCATAGGCACTTGCACTGCTTTGCATGGTACTTAACTGTCTGAGGCAGGATTCTCTTGCCTGTCTGATATATTCCGATCTTGATACCGGAAGAACAGGATTATAATAGTCCAAGGAAACCAACGGATTATCCGGTCCGGTTTCCTTAACCTCCGGTACTGCCTTCCAGCTTCCAACACTTGAGTTTTTCTTGGGAAGCTTATCCTTATCTGCACTATGACCCGTCAAATACATATTCTCATCGATGTGATTATGTAGGTTCTTTTCAATCTGCTGTACCATCTTATCCTCGACCTTTTTATCCATCTCGTACCTCCTCTCAGGAAACAAAAAAAAATGAATGCATGCTTGTTTCTGTCTGATTCATTATATTGTATCCTCGAGTCAGTTATGACACGGATCAATTCAAAACATCGATTAGATTTCAGCTATACCTCATCTACCATACGATAACCAACACCAACCTCAGTTACGATATATTTCGGTTCTGCAGGGTTGATTTCAATCTTTCTTCTAATATTCGCCATATTGACACGAAGTGTCTGGTTTTCATTGACATAAGGTCCCCAGATTTCCTTCATAATGAAATCATGTGTTAGTACCTTACCAACATTTCTGGATAAGAGCGTCATGATCTTATATTCAATCGGAGTAAGATGAATTTCCTTGTCCTCCAGCTTAACGATACGTTTGTCATAATCTATGGATAATCCTCCTATGACAATCCGATCCGTCTCAGGATGATTCTCTTCCATGATCTTATGGCTATGTCTGACTGCTGTTCTGATTCGTGCCAAAAGTTCAGAGGTACCAAAGGGCTTTGTAATGTAATCATCTGCTCCCAGATCCAAAGCCTCGACCTTCTCCCTCTCATGTCCTCTGGCCGAGACGATAATGATGGGCACATTACTCCACTCTCTTATATCTTTCAGAACCTGGATCCCGTCCATATCCGGGAGCCCGAGATCCAGAAGGATAAGATCCGGATTATTTAAAGTGGTAAGTCGCAGAGCCTCCCTACCGCTTTCTGCCTTAATTACACTGTATTCGTTGTGAACCAATATTGTTGAGATAAAATTACTGATTGCCAGTTCATCCTCCACAAGTAATATCACTAATTTGTTATTCATTCTCGTCTCCTCCTTGAAGTGGTAAGCTGAATCGAAATACAGCGCCGCCTTCCTGTTGATTATAGGCCTCCATAATCCCCTGATGGGCTTTCACGATTGACATACAGATGGAAAGTCCGATTCCCATTCCTCTGGAGGAATCCGCGGTTCTTAATCCATCGGGTACATAGGACTCAAAGAGGTAAGGAAAATCCTTCTCCGCGATACCCTCTCCTCTGTCGCTCACCTCAAACACTGCCATATCATCTTCTCTCTTTAACAATACCGTGATCAATGTCTCGCTGCCGGAATGCTTAATTGCATTCTCAATCAGGTTGATGATTACCTGCTCAATCAAAGTTCCATCCATCGGAACCATCAATAGTTCTTCTGGAACAGTAACTCTGATATTCTGATTCGGGAACCGTTTCCGTATTCGGCTAATTGCAGCAGCCATAATCTCCTCTGCTGCCTCCGGTGTCTTTGTTACATTTGCAGTATCTTCATTGATTCTGGTTACGGATAGCAGATTCTCTACCATACGGATCAGCCACTGGCTATCGTCTTTTATGTTGGTAATCAACTTATCATGTGTTTCTTGATCCAAACGTTCTTTGTTCTCTAATATAGCAGAACTCGCTCCCAGTATTCCGGTTAAGGGAGTCCGAAGATCATGGGAAATTGCACGAAGAAGGTTACTTCTCATCTTCTCCTTCTCAGTCTCAATCAGAATCTGTCTCTGTTCATCCGACAACCGTTGCCGTTCCAAAGCCATGGCTACCAAGGAGCCAATTCTTCGAAGGAACGCACGATTGCTGTGATTCAGTGTCTTATCACCATGACAGGCTACACCGATTACTCCAAGCACATTTCCCTGGGACAAGATCGGCACATAATAAGCTTTTGCCTCTATGAAGGTATCGGTACCGGCTCCGGCTCGTTTTTGATTGGCAAAAACCCAATGTGCCACGGATCGTTCCTTCTCCGATTGGAGGTAGTCTCCGTCCGGGTCCTCCTGTCGAAGCATTAAGGTCCCTTTTCCTCCATGAATCGGATCTTCCAGGTATAGGATAACGGAGCGCTCCAGCAGCTTCATAATATATTCACCGGTAAGGGTTACAATATGATCCAGACCTCGGGTTACCAGAAGTTTTTTATTAATCTCATAAAGTACTTCAATCCTTTGCTCACGCACCTGCGCAAGCTCAGCCTGTGTCTTGATTCGATGTGTCATTGTACTGGTAATTAAGGCGGTAATCAGCATCGCAAAGACAGTGATTGCATTTTCTTTCCGAAGAAACTGGAACGCATTATAAGGCTCCATGAAGAAATAATTCTGCAGAAAAACGCTTAATATGGAAGCAGTTATTCCATAGATATAGCCTGAGGTTACTCTCGAGATGAATAATACCGCGAGAATATAGAGCAGAATGATATTCTGGCTTCCGAAATTAAACGCGGTCAATATCGAAGATAAATAGGTAATAATCGCTAAGATTCCAATCATCTTTAATGCTTCCTTCAACGAGAAGGTTACTTTCTTCTTATATCGTTGCATCGAAAACCTGCGATATTTCTTCTTGATTTCATTATCGGGAATAATATGAATCTCTATATTATCCAGCAAAGAGATTAATTTGTCTTCAAAATATGGCTCAAACAGGGTGGCTAGTGTCTTCTTGTTTCTGCTTTTGCCCACGACAATATTCGTAATGCCGGAAAGCTTCGCATACTGAGCCACAGTTGTGGCAATGTCCTTGCCATTTAGTGTTGCAACCTCAGCACCTAATTGTTCTGCGAGCTCAACATTTGACTGGAGAATTTTCTTTGATTCCTCTCCCAGTCTTTCATGCTGATTATTCTCTACATAGACAACCACCCAGGGAGCATGAAGAGCCTCAGCCATACGGGCGGTCCAACGGATACATTTGGCCGAGGAGGGGGAACTGCTGATACATACCAGCAATTTGGTATTTGTAGTCTTATCTGTAGATACTCTGCTGTGATGACTGATCCAGTCTGCTGCTTTTCTCATTGCGATCTCACGCAGCTGGGGCATATAATCACGTGTGAGTAATATTTCTTCATTACGGTGGATGATTTCGTCCGGTTCCATATCAATCAGCTGGACTTTCTCTGCATGATCGAAGATATAGTCGGGAACCGTTTCCTTTACATTGACATGTGTAATGCTTTCTACAATATCATTTAAACTTTCAATATTCCATACATCAACAGTAGTATAGACATCGATGCCGACATTCAACAGCTCCTCGATATCCTGATAACGTTTTCTGTTCCGTACCCCGGGATGGTTGGTATGAGCTAATTCATCCACAATGATCAGCTTCGGCTTTCGTTCCAGAGCCGCATCCAGATCGAACTCATAACATGCCTTCGGGTCTGTTATTTTTCTATAAGGAAGAGCAGGGATTCCCTTCAATAATGCCATGTTCTCAGCGCTGGAATTCGGTTTTATATATCCGATAACCACATCGACTCCATTTTGGTATTGTACTTTTGCGTCGTCTAACATTGCATAAGTCTTTCCTACACCGGCTGCATAACCAAAGAAGATCTTTAGGTGCCCTCTTAGCATGGATGCTTATCTCCTTCCTCTAATTCTTAAGATATTTTACTGCAATCTGGGTTCGATGCTCTAATCCTGTTTTCTCAAGTATTGTACTGATATGATTTCGCACTGTACCATTCGTCAGATATAGTGTCTCACCAATCTCTTTATTTGACAAGCCCTCAGCAATCAATTTCACAATCTCCAGCTCTCTGGGCGAGAGAAGCAGCTCGAAAATATTACTGCTGGACTGGCCGGCGGACACTCTGCTGCGGATAAAATCCAGCACATCCGCCTGGAATACCGTTCCACCTGAATCTATCACATGGATCGCGGATAAGATGCGCTCCGCTGGGCTATTCTTCAGGATATATCCACGAATTCCTGCTTGCAGAGACCGAATAATCAGTTCCGGTTCGTCAAACGTGGTTAATAACAATGGCATGGATAGCTTCTCCTCCATGATTTGCTGTGCCGCCTCAATCCCATCCATCACCGGCATTCGGATGTCCATCATAACCACGTCCGGTTTTCGATCCCTACATAGCTCCAAGGCTTCTTTACCGTTACTGGCTGCTCCCAGAAATTCCATATCTTGCTGAGTCTCAATTATCATCTTTAAGCCTTCTCTGATGATAGCATCATCATCGGCGATCAATACCTTAATCATATTCTCCACCCCTGTTATGTAATTGAATCTGTCTTCCAATTATAATGATAATCTTAAAAATTACATAGTAAATATGTTCGTAACAGAAAATCCCTTCTCTCCTTTATGAAAGAAGCATTTCCCTTTCGAATTGACGGTTCGTTCCTCGATTGCTTCCAGACCCAAGCCCTTCTCAAAATCATCGCCCATACACCCGTTATCCTTATATTCTACCTTAATCAGCTTCTTAAATACTTGGATGCTTAAGACAAAATCCGTGGCATTGGAGTGCTTCAGAAGATTCGTCAGACATTCCTTGGTATTATCATGAATACATGCCCATATGTCAAGATTAATTTCTTCGAGACTGCCTGAGGTGACTAATTTTGTACTCTTATTATAACTGACTTTGAATTCCTCCAGCATCGCATTCACCTCATTTAGACCGATCAGATAACGTTCGACCCTCTCCTCCCGAAGAGCGGTTCGTATCTCATCCACTCCATCCCGAAGATTATTGACTGCTTTCTGCATACCCTCTTCCGCTTTCTGTGGATTCACCTTCATATTCAGAAGCGCCGCCTCCAACATGATGATACTGCCGGAGATTCCGTGTCCAACCTGATCATGGATCCGGGCGGCAATCCGATTACGTTCTTCGATCGATGCATTGTATTTCAAGGTTTTTATTAAGCTTCTCAGATCCGATAACTTCTTATTCAACTCCGTCATCTGTTCCTTTTGTTCTTCATTGGACTTCATGCTGACATATAGCTTGTCGATGAGATACCGGCAAAGCAAAAGCATCAAAACTTGTAATAAAGTCACAAGCATAATAGTGATATTCTGAGGAAAGATAAAAAATGATAATAAGACGATCACTGCCAGAATGTAATAAAACATCTTGGTATCCAGTGTAAGATCCACCATATGGATGAGTAGAATGATATAGAGTGGATAGAGCCGGTCAATCCCCAATGCAAAGCAGGCCACTAAGCTGAGAAAGATAGTTATCTGAAGAAGTTTAACTGATATCTTATTGCGGCTGAACAGAAGCTCCAGCACAAATATGCAAGCAAAACTAAGAGCCGATATCACGATAATCGTAATATCGACCTTAGCTGAGTCAAATAGAAACAATGATGAAATTACTGCCACTATTTTTATTAGAAAATAGAGGGAGGGCTTATCCATAATGGTTACCGCCTAATTATTTTTATAATATTGAGCGAAGAGAACTGCTCCGATCAAGAA
>JAGFXQ010000300.1 GCA_017861355.1 Bacillota bacterium | reverse complement strand
ATGATACATAAAATGTCTTCTTTTTAGACATTTTTGAATACCTGATTCATAAAATGTCTGCATCTCGGACATTTCTAGATAAAAACTGCTGGACAAAATGGTGCAATTTCAATTATAGTAATAATTACTAAGATTCATCATAAGGAGGAAAAATTTATGGATTGGTTTACATCATTAGATCCGGTACTTCAGGCGTTAGTAGCTACCTTATTTACCTGGTTTGTTACAGCGTTAGGAGCAGCTACCGTATTCATATTTAAGACAATTAATAAGAAAGTGTTGAATGGAATGCTTGGTTTTGCTGCAGGAGTTATGATTGCGGCAAGCTTCTGGTCATTACTTGCTCCGGCAATAGCGATGGCAGAGGAGTCCGGGATGATAGCCTGGGTACCGGCTGTCATCGGATTTTTGGCTGGTGGAGCTTTTCTATGGCTAGTGGATGTTTTTATGCCCCATCTTCATATTGGCCCACAGGAGGAGCCGGAGGGTGTAAAAACCAGTTGGAGGAGAAGTATTCTATTGGTGTTAGCAATCACTCTTCATAATATTCCGGAAGGGTTAGCGGTTGGTGTCGCGTTTGGTGCAGTCGCATCCGGTTTTCCTATGGCTTCGATGACCGGAGCGATCGCACTTGCATTAGGAATCGGACTGCAAAACTTCCCGGAGGGAGCTGCGGTTTCTGTACCGCTTAGAAGAGAAGGACTAAGCCGTCTCAAGAGCTTTGTTTATGGGCAGGCTTCGGGAATTGTAGAGCCAATAGCCGGTGTACTTGGTGCGGTGGCAGTAGTTGTTATGAAACCCCTTCTGCCTTATGCTTTATCGTTTGCGGCAGGTGCTATGATTTATGTTGTTGTAGAGGAATTGATTCCGGAAGCACAGCAGGAGAAGCATCATTCTAACATAGGAACGATTGGCGCAATGCTTGGATTTGCAGTGATGATGCTGTTGGATGTAGCTTTGGGATAAATGAGAAAACTTTACAGATCGTGATCTTTTTTGCTTACTTCTTCGTAGAATGCAAAAAGTTGTTCGTAAATATGGAAATGGGATTGAATTATTGCATTATTGTTAAATCATTATACTAAAACGTCAGAAAAAAGCATTAAAATATATTAAATTTACAAAATAATTCATAAAAAGTACTTGAAAAATATTCATAAAGGACATATAATGTAAATAGATTAAAAAGTCGATATTTGATGAATATAGTCATAACAAAGCCTACCCCTCACATTTATCCCATATATCCCCATAGAAACTCAAAGAAAATGCATTGTATTCAAAAGCGTCAGCTTAGAATATAGTGCATTTTTCTTTGTCCAAAGATAGTTCCTCAAATTCAATTTATTTGATACAGATTTAAAGCAATAAAATAGGCTGCTGCTCAAGTGTTAACTTGGAGCAACAGCCATGAATGTTATATGCTGAATGCCTCTTATTCTTCCTCGGATTTCTTTGTCGTGGAAGCTACCTTACCAAGCAGTACCACGATAAAAGTTAATAAGAGAATTACAGTAAATATGGAAAGCATGCCTTTTCCCATGATTTCCAAGGAATAGATAAATGTCTCGCTCATATTTTCTCCTTTCGATTAGCCTGCCATGTTTTTCAGAATCTCGGTTACAATCTTAATTACAACACCACCGGCAACTACGGAACCAATCTGTCCGGCTACATTAGCACTAATTGCGTGCATTAATAAGTGGTTGGAGGGATCTTCCTTCAGACCCATCTTCTGAACTACACGTGCTGACATGGGGAATGCAGAGATACCTGCTGCACCAACCATAGGATTGATTTTATTCTTTTTGATGAACAGATTAAGGAACTTAGCAAATAATACTCCACCGATGGTATCCATTACAAAGGCTACTAAGCCTAAGCCCATAATCAGGAGGGTATCCACATTAACAAAAGCTTCGGCTTTCATACTGAATGCGATTGTGATGCCGAGTAATAGAGTAATCAGGTTGGATAAATTGTTCTGTGCAGTATCAGACAAGCTGCCAAGAACGCCGCACTCTCTGATTAAGTTACCGAACATCAGGAAGCCTACTAAAGCTACTGACATAGGAGCAATTAATCCGGCGATGATAGTAACAATAATGGGGAAAAGAATTCTGGACAATTTGGTAACTGACTTGGGATTATAGTCCATTCGAATCATTCTTTCCTTCTTTGTTGTAACAGCTTTAATCGCTAAAGGCTGTACGATTGGTACCAATGCCATGTAAGAATAGGCGGCCACAGCGATCGCTCCGATATATTTTGAATTCAATATCTGAGATACCAGAATGGAGGTAGGACCGTCTGCTGCACCGATGATACCGATGGAAGCAGCATCCGATAAGCTAAATCCAAGTAATGCAGCTAAGGAAATAGTAAAGAAAATACCAAACTGCGCCGCAGCTCCAAATAAGAACATCTTCGGATTAGATAAAAGCGGTCCGAAGTCGATCATTGCACCGATACCGATGAATAAAAGAATCGGAAGAGCTTCGGAAGTTTCGATACCTGTTTGAAATAACCATTGAATAATACCATGTGTCTGACCAACACCCTCCAACGTCTGGTCTAATACACCGGATAGGGGAATGTTGACTAAGATTGCACCAAAACCCATAGGCAGTAGCAGTGAGGGTTCAAACCCTTTTTCGATTGCTAAGTAAATAAGTATAGCCCCGACAAGATACATTACACACTGCTGCCAAGTAATTGCCATTACACCTGACAATAAGAAATCCATAAAATAAATCCTCCTTAGCATGATCAGCCATCTCTCTACTTCGTAACAAGGTGAAAACGTACACACACTTATTGCTTGAATATGCACGTTTCTTTAATAATGCCATTGGTTTCGAGAAATGACAAGTTTATGAAATTGGTTTTATTGTAGCTCATTCGCACTGCTTGTGTCAATCTTATTTCACAAGATTTTGTTCTATTTACTATGTTTTAGTTCATATAATAATCTCAGATTTCTTGTAAAGTAATATTAACGAAAAGCGAGAAAAGAATTATGGACAAAATATACAAAAACTAGCAAAAATCGATGTTTATATTGTATATATAAAAGGATAATATTTCAAATAGTAAATAATCAGATATACAATATGGCATAAATAAGTAAAAACAGGGTTTGCTATTGCACAAATCATATAAACGTGCTAGTATTTTTACCAAAGCGTATTTTTGCTGAATAAAAATGAAAGGGAGATGGACATTTTGAGTATTAGCGTATTGTTTTTCCAAATTGTTTCAATCGTTATTGCACTTCTCGCATTTGGAGCTGCTTTCTGGCTTTATAAATGGGTCGAGAAACAACCTTCCTCGAACAAGAAAATTGCAGAGGTCAGTAAGTTGATTCGTAACGGAGCTTACACATTTTTAGCAAAAGAGTACAAGACACTAGTTAAGTTCTGTACAGTAGCAGCAATCATTATTCTGATTTTTCTTCCCAAACCTATTTGGAAGGGGGACGTAGTCGAAAACATTCTGATGGCAGTATCTTATATCTTTGGTACGGTGTTCTCCGGAATCGCAGGTAAGATTGGTATCAGTATTGCAACCATCGCAAATGTTAAGGCTGCTGAGTCAGCAACAAAGGGAATTAAACCTTCCTTTATGTCCGGCTTCCGTGGCGGTGCTGTTATGGGTATGGCTGTAGTAGGATCCAGTTTACTTGGTGTAACTTTGGTTCTTCTTCTTACAGATAATACAACCGCACTCCTAGGCTTCAGCTTTGGTGCCAGCTCCATGGCTTTGTTTGCAAAAGCAGGTGGCGGTATCTTTACAAAGACAGCGGATATCAGCGCGGATCTTTGCGGTAAGGTTGAACTTGGAATTCCTGAAGATGACCCGAGAAATCCGGCAGTAATCGCAGACAATGTTGGTGACAATGTTGGCGATGTTGCAGGTATGGGTGCTGACTTATTTGACTCTAACGTAGCGTCTATGGCAGCGGCTTTGGTTATGGCCTCCGCACTTGATAAGGCAGCCGGCGGCACAGGAAATGCAGCAATGGTATTCTGTTATGCAGCAATTGGTTTATTTGCTTCCATGATCGGTGTATTAACCGCTAAGATGAAAGAAAACGGAGACCCGACCAGAGCATTGAATTCGAATACATATGTTACAACTGTAATTTTTGGCGCATTAACAGCAGTTGCTACTTGGGCGTTTGATTTTGAATGGCGTGTCTGGGCAGCCAGTGCAATTGGTCTTGTTGTTGGCGTTGTTATCGGTTTAGCAAGTGATTACTTTACTGATGATAAGAAGCCTCCGGTACATGCAGTTGCTAAGGCTTGTGAATCCGGTCCGGCCTTCACAATCCTATCAGGAATATCCTATGGTTTAATGAGTACCTTACCTTCCATGATCGGTATTGGTGTATCTGCTCTTGCAGCATATAAGATCTGTGAACCGCTTGGAGAAGGCTATGCTATGTTTGGTATCTCCATGGCAGCGGTTGGTATGTTATCTATCGTAGGTATGATTATCTCCAATGATGCTTACGGTCCCATCGTTGATAATGCCCGTGGTCTTGTTGAAATGGGTGACTTAGGCGATAAAGCACTTGAGATTACCGACTCACTTGATAGTGCCGGTAATACAGTGAAAGCAGTAACCAAGGGCTTTGCAATCGGTGCAGC
>JAGFXQ010000078.1 GCA_017861355.1 Bacillota bacterium | reverse complement strand
ATGACTTCGAACCGAAATATATTACTATCCGTGGAAAAGGTGACCTTCTAGCGAAGCTTCGTAAGGAAGTCAAAAAGTCGGATAAGGTATATCTCGCAACTGACCCTGACCGTGAAGGAGAAGCGATTTCCTGGCACTTATACCAAACCTTAAAATTAGAAGAGAAGGATTCCAGTCGAATCACTTTTAACGAGATTACCAAGAATGCAGTTAAATCCTCAATCAAGCAGGCCAGAGACATCGACATGGATCTGGTGAATGCTCAACAGGCAAGAAGAATGCTCGATCGTATGGTTGGTTATCGGATTAGTCCACTTCTTTGGTCTAAGGTGAAACGCGGATTGAGTGCAGGTCGAGTTCAATCAGTAGCACTACGCTTAATCTGTGACCGTGAAGATGAGATTAATGCATTCGTTCCGGAAGAGTATTGGACCTTGGAAGCTGAATTTGATCTGAAAGGCAAGAAAAAGCCGTTAGTTGCGAAGATGAACAGCGCTAAGAAGACGATTCGTAACGAAGCTGAGATGAATGAGATACTGAAACAGCTTGATAATGCCAGTTTTATTGTGACTGAAATTAAGAAAACCGAACGTATTCGTAAGTCACCATTACCTTTTACCACCAGTACGCTTCAGCAGGAGGCGGCTAAGGCACTGAACTATTCCACTCAGAAGACGATGCAGCTGGCACAGCAATTATATGAAGGTGTGGATATCAAAGGACATGGGACAGTTGGTCTTATCTCTTATCTGCGTACCGATTCGGTTCGTATCAGTGATGAAGCCGATCAGGCGGTAAAACAGTTCATCAAGGGAAAATATGGCGAAGAGTTCGTTGCTTTGGAAGAAAATCAAGGACGTACCGGTAAGAAGATTCAGGATGCACATGAAGCGATCCGTCCTACTTATGTGGAATTTGCTCCTGAGGATATCAAACAAAGCTTGAACAGGGATCAATATCGTCTGTATCAATTGATATGGAAGCGTTTTGTAGCCAGCAGAATGCAGCCGGCAAAATATGAAACAACGACAATGAAGATTGATGCGAATGAATTGAAATTCAGTGCCTCTGCATCGAAGTTAATCTTTGATGGTTTTATGAGCGTTTATACACCGGAGGAGGAAGAAGAGGATGCAGGTACTTCCTTTGAGAGTGTAAAGGAAGGCGATAAGCTTACTCTGCTAGGCATGAACAAAGGTCAGCATTTTACGCAGCCACCGGCACACTATACAGAAGCATCCCTGGTTAAAATGTTAGAAGAGTTGGGAATCGGTCGTCCCAGTACCTATGCCCCGACGATTACAACGATCATTGTAAGACGTTATGTGACAAAAGAAAATAAAAATTTGTATGTAACAGAACTTGGCGAGGCAGTAAATAAGATCATGAAAGCAGCCTTCTCCACAATTGTAGATGTTAATTTTACAGCCAATATGGAATCTCTGTTAGACTGTGTTGAGGATGGTACCGTTAACTGGAAGACCATTATAAGCAATTTCTACCCTGATTTAGAGGAAGCTGTGACGAATGCTCATATTGAGCTGGATAAAATCCAAATTCAGGATGAGGTTTCCGATGAAATCTGCGATGAATGCGGTAAAAACATGGTAGTCAAATATGGCCCTCACGGCAAATTCCTTGCGTGCCCAGGCTTCCCTGAATGTAAGAGAACAAAACCCTATCTTGAGAAGATCGGCGTGGCTTGCCCCTACTGTGGCAGTGATATCGTCGTTCGGAAGACCAAAAAGGGCAGAAAATATTATGGCTGTGTAAACAATCCGGATTGTGAATTTATGACTTGGCAGAAGCCATCCTCCAGTCGCTGTGAGAAGTGCGACGGCATCATGGTCGAAAAAGGAAACAAATTAGTATGTGATAAATGCGGATTTGTGAAAGCAAAGGAATAAATCAAAAATTGCATTTTCAAATTGTGACAAAATAGTATATCTTTTTCGAAAATACGCAAAATTGGATATAAAAATTGAAAATTATATAAAAATGTGTGTCAAAATAAAGAGAAGCCTATTGTTTTTGGTGATAATATGTGATAAGATTGAAAAGGTAGTACAATTAGAAATAATTCCTAATTGGTATTATCTAATTCCAATGATGCTAAGCGAGGGAAGCAGGAAGTTTATTGGAAACCTAGAGGATTTGAGAATACTGGGAGGACTATGTAATGAGTGTACAGTTATTAGATAAGACAAGAAAGATTAATAACCTACTGCATAACAATAATTCACACAAGGTGGTATTTAATGACATCTGTGTTGTATTAAGCGAAATACTTGCATCCAATGTTTTGGTGATTAGTCGTAAAGGTAAGGTACTTGGTGTAAAGAACCGTAATGACATCATCGAGATTAAGGAATTAATTAAAGATGCAGTGGGAAGACATATAGATGGCTTGTTGAATGAACGACTCCTTAACATATTGTCAACCAAAGAGAATGTCAATTTAAGAACGTTAGGTTTTGAATTTGAGAATGTTGATACCTACCAAGCAATTATCACTCCGATTGATATTGCAGGTGAGAGATTGGGAACATTATTCTTATATAAGAACGGCCCTCAGTATACCTTGGATGATATCATTTTAAGCGAATATGGAACTACCGTTGTAGGTCTTGAGATGATGCGTTCTGTGAATGAGGAAAATGCTGAAGAGAACAGAAAGGTCCAGATTGTGAAATCAGCGATCAGTACTCTATCTTTCTCCGAATTAGAAGCAATCACTCATATTTTTGAAGAACTAAAAGGGAACGAAGGAATTCTGGTAGCCAGCAAGATTGCTGACCGTGTAGGAATTACAAGATCCGTAATTGTGAATGCTCTTCGTAAATTCGAAAGTGCCGGAGTCATTGAGTCACGTTCCTCCGGAATGAAGGGTACCTATATCAGAGTATTAAACGATGTAGTGTTTGATGAATTGAAGAATTTGAATAATCAGTAATAAAGGGATTTGATTTGCAAAAGGATTTGTGAGTAGTGTTCTCATGGGTCCTTTTTTAGTTCGGATAGAAAAATTTAACATATTTTCATAATAATGAATAAATATAAATCATAACTTTTTGTAAAAGAATACCATGCGATTTAAATGTTGCATATTATAAGAAAATATGGCATCCATAATACTTGGTTTAATACCAGTATTATACAAGGGCTAGTATAATTCTACTAGTTTTTCAAATATATCTTGTGTTTTTTGAAATATTTATTATAATAATGATAGATGGAAAGGAGTGCAACTATGATAGGCTCAAATGCATTTAACTACATAAATCTAATTGATAAAGCAGCAGATGCTAGTTGGAAACGCAATGAGGTAATAGCAAACAATATAGCAAATGTTGATACGCCAGGTTATAAGAGAAAAGATGTTCAGTTTCAGACATATCTGCAATCTGCCTTATTAGGTGACAATTCTCTTGATCGACGTGTCGCTGACATAGATCTCGGCTCACTGGATGCCACAGTTTATACTGACAACTCCAATCTGAGTTATCGTCTGGATGGTAATAATGTAGATATCGATACAGAATCATCAAATCTTGCAGAGAACCAGATACGGTATTATTCTCTGATGGACTCTATGACACAGGAATTCAGCCGTTTGAAGACGGTACTTACAGCAAGATAATCATTATAAAGAATAGATAGGAACCAGTACTTTTGTTGTTTAATGTATTTATTGTAATCGCAGCTGCGATAGAATGGAGACGGAATATGTCATTTATGGATGGTATGAATGTCAGCGCCAGCGGTATGACCGCACAAAGGCTGAGACTGGATATTATCTCGCAAAATATCGCCAATGTTAATACCACAAGGGATGAAAATGGCAATGTTTATCGCCGTAAAACAGTTGTTTTTTCGGAAAAGGATGTTACGCCCTTCGGTGACATCTTGATGAAGACAGCCGGTGCTGTGGGTAATGGTGTTAAGGTATCACAGGTTTCTGAAGATAGAGAATCTGCTCTTCGTAAGGTATATGACCCTTCTCATCCCGATGCGGATGAAGATGGCTATGTATCTTATCCAAACGTGAATGTGGTTCAGGAAATGACGGATATGATTGATGCGACACGTTCCTATGAAGCGAATGTTACAGCCTTCAATGCTACAAAAAGCATGGCTTTGAAGGGGCTTGAAGTAGGAAGATAAAATTTGTATCTTATTTGAATGGAGAAAAGTATGAATATAACTTCAATCGGTAACTTGGCAGACGTAGGTAAATCAGTTGTTAAATCAGCAATACCGACTTCAGAGAACAGAAATGCCACCTTTGAGAATATGTTTCAGTCCGCAGTGAATATGGTAAAGGAAACAAATGCATATACAAATGAAGCCGAGGAAGCGGAAACTTCTTATGCGCTTGGACTTACTACCAGTACACATGATCTGCAGGTGGCACAGCAAAAAGCGAATATGTCATTACAATATACTGTTGCAGTCCGCAATGCGGTATTAGACGCTTACAAAGAGATTATGAATCTGCAATTTTAATAAACTAAGGAGCACAAGGTAATGGCAGAAAGATTAAAACAACTACCAAAGCAATTACTTAATCTGTGGAATAAATATACCAGCAAGCAGAAGACCATTATTATAAGTGTTTTCTGTATTGTTGTTTTTGCGTTGGCTTTACTCGTCTTTCTGATGCAGAGAGTGGAGTATGGGGTATTGACTATCTCAGAGACGACAAAGGATGCCAGTGATGTGATTGAACTTCTAAAAGCAAAAGAAATACCCTACAAACTCGGTGATGATAAATTAACCGTATCGGTGGATAACAAGAGCTATTCCGACGCGGTATTACTCTTAGCCAGTAACGATATGCCATCAACAGGTCTAACTGTGGATGAGCTTCTAAATAACAGTCTGAGTACCACGAACAGTGATCGAACTCTCAAGTTGAATCTCTATCTACAAAATCAATTACGGAATTACATAAAAACAATGGAAGGTGTTGAAGATGCCCAGGTTTATTATATCCCGACTGAGGCAAGTACTTCGATTCTGACCGAGGCACAGGATACGAGCGCCAGTGTTTTGCTTACGGTAAACGATGATTTTCAGGCTAAAACTGCGGAAACCATAGCAGAAACTGTTGCGTCTGTCATCGGCAACGAAAGTGCGGATAAGATCAAAGTAGCAGATCAACAGGGTAATCTGCTGTACGGCGGAGAACAGGATCTTTATTCCGGAAGTGCTAATTCCAACGAAGATTTTAAGGATAGATTACGTAATACTTTTATCAATAATCTCTATATGGGATTATTAAAGAGTGGTTATGATGATGCTGAGATTATGCCAAATCTTTCCTTCAATATGGACAAAGTAACTCAGCTCTATACCGAATATTTGCCTGCAGAGGGACAGGACCAAGGTCTCTACAAGCACAGTTATACCTATGATTCGGAAAATGCAAACACTTCAGGTGGAGTACCTGGAACGGATTCCAACGACGAGACCTCCTATATGACTCAGGATACCGCTTCAAATAACGGAACAGTGGCAATCAAGGAATATGATTATCTTCCCAACGAGCGTGTAACCAATACAGAAAATGAGATCGGAGCGATTATTCCTGAATCTTCCTCCATCAGTATCGTACTTCGTAAGGTGATTAATTATAAAGAAGAAGAATTACAGCTTCAGGGATTGCTCAACGGAACTACCTTTGAAGAATATGCTTTGGCAAACAAAGCAAGCAAAATGGTGCAGGTGGACCCATCTGTTGTCACTATGGTGTCCCTGGCTACTGGAATTGCTGAGAATAAAATATCCATTACTGCCTTTGAACAACCGGTATTCGTACCGAAGGTACAGACAGTCAGGAACTGGACGGATTATCTGCAGATCGTACTTGCAGTCTTGATTATTGCGCTGTTAGTATTTGTAGTATTCAAGGGTGTCGGACCGGTTGAAGTAACTGAACTGGAGCCTGAATTATCTGTTGAACAGCTGTTGGCAACAACGAAAGAAAATCAATCCATTGAGGATATTGAGTTTAACGAAGTATCCGAGGTTCGAAGAATGATAGAAAAATTCGTCGATGAAAAACCGGAAGCTGTGGCACAATTACTACGTAACTGGTTGAATGAAGAGTGGAGCTAAGGAGGGAATTAGTATGGCAAGAAGCAATGGCGATATCACCGGAATTCAAAAAGCAGCTATCCTGTTAATATCCCTTGGACCGGAACGCTCCGCGAGTATTTTTAAACATCTGAAAGAAGAAGAAATTGAGACCATGACCTTGGAAATTGCGAACACGAGAAGTATCTCACCGGCAACCAAGGATCAGGTCATGGATGAATTCTATGAGATATGTCTTGCTCAGCAATATATTGCAGAGGGTGGTATCTCCTATGCGAAGGAATTATTGGAGAAAGCACTGGGTGCAGATAAGGCCAGAGATGTAATCGGTAAGCTGACGGCTTCCTTACAGGTTCGACCTTTCGAATTTGTGCGTAAAACGGATGCTTCCCAGCTGTTGAACTTTATTCAGGATGAACATCCTCAGACAATTGCGTTGATTTTATCCTATTTATCACCGCAGCAGTCCTCGACCATCATTTCATCCCTGGCACCGGACAAGCAGGCAGATGTTGCTAAGCGTATTGCCCAGATGGATCGTACTTCGCCGGATGTCATCAAGGAAGTGGAGCGAGTACTGGAGAGAAAACTGGCATCACTGGTAAATCAGGATTACACGATTGTCGGCGGTGTCGATTCGATCGTAGAGATCTTAAATACCGTAGATCGTGGTACAGAAAAGCATATTATGGAGACTTTAGAGATAGAAGAACCTGAGTTAGCAGATGAAATCAGACGTAAGATGTTCGTATTCGAGGATATCTTAAGCCTTGATGATAAATCCATTCAGAGAGTTCTGCGTGAGGTAGATAACAATGAGCTTGCAGTTGCATTGAAGGGCTCGAATGAAGAAGTTCAGAATGTAATCTTTAATAACCTATCCAAGCGTCTTGCCTCTATGATCCGTGAAGATATGGATTATATGGGACCGGTACGTTTAAAGGATGTTGAAGAAGCACAGCAGAAGATTGTTAATATTATCAGAAAACTGGAAGATTCCTCTGAAATTATTATTTCCAGAGGCGGAGGTGACGAGATAATTGTCTAATATGATTAAGGCTTACTCCATTCGATATGAGGAGGATGCCACGAAAACAATCGATACTCACTTTCGAATTGATAAGGAACTTGAGGAACGAAGGAACCGAGTGATACAAGCATCCCTTCCTCAAACGGACGGAGAGTTCATCGAAGGCTTAAATGCCGTTATTGTTGAAACACTTCCTACCAAAGAAGAATTAAATGAGAAAGCAGCTATACTTCTAAGTGATGCTAAAAATGAGGCGCAGAACATACTTACGAATGCAAGAAAAGAAGCGGAGCGCATCAAAAATGAAGCATATACCGAAGCCCAAAAGAAGGGCTATGGAGATGGGTTGCTTCAGAATCAGAAAGAGATTAATAATCTTAAGTCCGAGTACGAAGAGAAAGCCCGCCGTTTGAAACAGGATTATGAGAATATGGCGGCCTCTCTGGAACCTCAGATGGCAGACATTATCGCCAGTATGGTTGAAAAGCTTACCGGAATCGTAATCGAGGACAGAGCGGAAGTAATCTTATATCTGATCGATAAGACGCTGAAGAATCTTGACAAGTGCAACGAATATACCATACGCGTCTCAAAAGAGGACCATGAATATATCTCAATGCGTAAAAACCTGTTGCTAAGTGCGATTGGCCGAGAGGTTCCACTCTATATTGTCGAGGATGTCAATCTTAAGAAAAATCAATGTTTGATCGAGACAGAGCTTAAGGTAATTAACTGCAGTCTGGATGTTCAGATGAATAATTTGATTATGGATTTAAAATTGATCGCCGGTATTTAGTTTTATATAAATAATGTCGATATATAAGAAAGTAGGTTATGATGGTATCAATTAATTTTGATAAATACAGACAGTTACTCGATAAATCCTTTGAGCAGGAGATTGGCAGAGTTGTAAAAATGGTTGGTCTTACAATCGAAGCGTCGGGACCAAATGCGAATCTGAACGATGTCTGTTACATAACCGGTGAGGGAAGTAAGCATAGAATACCTGCAGAGGTTGTAGGTTTTCGTGAAAACAGGCTTCTATTGATGCCCTATGATGATATGACCGGAGTTGGAATTGGAAGTCTTGTTGAAAATTCAGGTTCTGCGTTCAAAGTTCCGGTAGGAAGAGAGCTTTTGGGAAAAACACTGGATGGTCTGGGCAACCCGATGGATGCCTCAGAACTCATGAAAAGTCAGTATTATCCTGCGGAAGCAGCACCTCCGGATCCACTGAAAAGAAAAATTATCGATGAGGTATTGCCACTTGGTGTTAAAGCGGTTGACGGAATGTTAACAGTAGGCAAAGGTCAGAGAATTGGAATATTTGCGGGTAGTGGTGTTGGTAAGAGTACGCTACTCGGTATGTTTGCAAGAAATACGAAGGCAGATATTAATGTAATTGCATTGATCGGAGAGCGTGGCAGAGAGGTCCGTGAGTTTATCGAGCGTGACCTTGGCGAGGAAGGTATCAAGCGCTCCGTTCTTGTCGTTGCAACCTCAGATAAACCGGCATTAATTCGTAAGAAAGCAGCTAAGACTGCAACTGCCATTGCAGAATACTTTAGAGATCAGGGGAAGGATGTTCTGTTAATGATGGACTCACTGACCCGTTTCTCGATGGCACAACGAGAAATTGGACTTGCTTCCGGTGAGCCACCCGTATCCAGAGGTTATCCACCGAGCGTATATTCCGAGATGCCAAAACTTCTGGAACGCGCCGGTAACTCAGAACATGGATCGATCACCGGGTTATATACGGTCTTAGTGGATGGTGATGATTTTAATGAACCGATCACGGACACTGCAAGAAGTATATTGGATGGTCATATAATGTTATCCCGAAAGCTGGGTCATAAGAATCATTATCCGGCGATTGACATATTGCAGAGTATTTCCCGTTGTATGAGTTCCATCGTTACAGGCGAGCATAAAGCAGCTGCAGGTAAGCTGAAGACTGTACTGGCAACATATCAGGATGCAGAAGATTTAATTAACATCGGCGCCTATAAGAACGGCTCCAATCCGGATATCGATTATGCCATTGCCAAGATTAAAGAAGTTAACTCCTTCCTGCAACAGAATGTTGATACAAAGTTGGATTTTAATGATGAAATCGCAATGCTGATGGAGATCTTTGATAAATAATGAAAAAATTTCGATATAGTATGGAAAATTTGCTTCAGGTGAAAAAGAAACTTGAGGATCAGGCGAAAATCGCTTACGGTATGGCAAGACTGCGTCTGACCAGAGAAGAAGAGAAGCTGGAGCAGTTAAAACAGCGTAAGGATGGCTATGAGAATGAATTACGTAGTCTTCGAAGTGCAAAACTTGATATTCTGAAGATCAAACAGTGTGAACAGGCGATTAATGTGATGCAGCTGAGTATCAAACAGCAGATTACAGCGGTAAAAAATGCAGCTCACCGTCTTGAGATTTCCAGAATCAGACTAAGTGATGCAATGGTGGAAAGAAAGACGCAGGAGAGGCTCAAAGAAAAGGCATTTGATGAATATATGCTGGAATTTGATGCCGAAGAGCGAAAGGAAGTTGATGAGCTTAACAGCTTCAATTATAGCAAACCTACGCTGGATGAGGAGGACAGATAATGGCAAAGAAGGACAAGGCCAAGGCCGGCGAAAATGATAAAAAAGAAGGCAGTAAAATACTGACCGTATTAATCGTATTATTGATTGTTATTATCTGGCTTGCTGTATTTGGATTATTAATAAAAATGGATGTCGGAGGCTTTGGCTCCGGTGTACTTCGTCCAATACTAAAAGATGTGCCGGTCGTGAATCTCATTCTCCCCGGAGTGGAGGATGCAGTAATCGCGGAGGAAAACAATTATGAATATACCTCCTTACCGGAAGCAATTGCAAAAATTAAGGAATTAGAACAGACGATCACGGACATGACGAAGAACAGTGCCGACAGCAGTACCAATACGGCAGATCTTCAGGCGGAGATAGACCGACTCAAGGTTTTTGAAGAGAATCAGCTGGCATTTGAGGAGAGGGTGAAGGAATTTGACAAAAATGTAGTCTTTAATGATGCGGCTCCAAGCATCGAGGAATATAAAGCCTACTATGAAGCAATCAATCCAACGAATGCAGAAGAGATTTATCGTCAGGTTATTGAACAACTTCAGTATTCGGATGCAATTAAGGAAAAAGCGAATATTTACCGGAGTATGGATCCGGCAGCCGCGGCTCAGATACTTCAGACCATGACTGCAGATGTCGAATCTGTCGCACAGATCCTTCTGAGCATGAAGCCAAAAGAAAGTGCTATCATACTGGCTAATATGGACAGTGTTGTGGCAGCAAAGATTACAAAGAAGATGCTTGATATGGATGCCGAGAAGTTGGCAAATTAAGACGGCATAACAGCAATTAGTACGGTTACATTCAGGAGTAATGCTTCTGTTGTAATTCAATACATTTTATCTTTATTAAAATGTATTGAAATAGATAAAAAACTGAAGAAAGGAGGATGACCGCATGATGACGCAAGGCGTTATGACTCAGACAGTAAATCTGTTTGGCAACACGACCGCAAGCGTCACTTCAAAAGGAAAGCAAAGCACCAGTAGTTTTGATCTGATGATTGATAACACAATAAAATCAGGATCAGGCATTAACGACAATACAGATAATGCTACAGTGAAAAAAGCATCCAATCAAAGTAAAGACAGCAGCAATGATAAAAGTGACGTAGTTAACGGTAGTGCCAAACAATCCGGAGATACCACACAAGGTACTACAAAGACAGATGATACCAAAGCTGCAGCTCAAGCGGACAACCAAACAAACAAGACAGAGGATGCAAACAAGACCGAGGATTTGAAGACAGGCAGTGCAGAGGATCCGGCTGTAGACCAAACTACGATGGAAAAGATCGCAGGAATGTTACAGGCAGTCAAAGAGACAGTAATGGACCTTCTCAATCTGAGTTCTGAGGATCTGGACAAGCTACTTTCTGAGCAGGGCTTGGAATTAGTGGATCTGCTACAACCGCAGAATCTACAGCAGTTAGTTCTGGCAGATAGCGGAGTATCCGATATATTGGCAGTACTCACTGATGAGAATCTGGCTGACACAATGAAGCAATTGTTACAGTCGGTGGAAGACATCAAAGCAGAAGCTAATCTCGGTATGAACCTGGAGCAAATCAAAAGTATTCTTGATAATGCAAAGCTACTAAAGCAAGACGAAAATGTTACCTCCCCAGAAACCAAAACAGGGGACAAATCGAACTCAAATCAAGAGTCAAAACCGGAAGAAGTAATTAATACCTTAAACACGAAACAGGATGACAATAAGACAACCGGTAAAAGTGAAGTAGGTAAAGAAATTCCTGTAGAGGTGATTAAGACAACCGAAACGAAAGGAAGCTCTTCCCAGACCCAATCCGATTTAAGTAAGCAAGAAAATCAGGAAGTGAAAGCAGCAGATCAGTTTGAAGTATTTCTTAACAACTTAACCAAATCGTCTACAAGTACTCAGGTTGATTTTAACGGTAATCTTGTACAGGTAACCGAAATCAGAGAAATCGCAAATCAGATCATTGATAGAGTCAGAATAAATATCCGACCGGAACAGACTTCGATGGAAATGCAATTAAACCCGGAGAATCTCGGTAAGGTTAATTTATCGGTTCAATCAAAGAATGGCGTGATGACCGCTCAATTTGTCGTACAGAATGAAATCAGCAGAGAGGCGATAGAGAGTCAACTTCATACGTTAAGAGAGACTTTAAACCAACAGGGCATCAAGGTTGAGGCAATCGAAGTAACAGTCGCAACTTATTCCTTTGAGCAGAATAATAATGAGAATACCCAGGGCCAGCAGGAAACAAAGCAAAGCCGTTCCGGCAATAAGATATCCATGGACGAGGCAATTAATATGGCGGAAGATACGGATGAAACAGTTGCTCAGGAGA
>JAGFXQ010000299.1 GCA_017861355.1 Bacillota bacterium | reverse complement strand
TATTGAGAAGGTACAGAAGGAACGTCCGGATACGGTATTCATAGTAGAGAAGAAGATTGACGGATTATCTGTAGCTCTTCGCTATACCGAGGGCAAGTTGACCATGGGTGTGACCCGAGGCGATGGCATCAACCAGGGTGAGGATGTAACGGATAATGTAAAGATGATCCAGGATGTTAAGACTAAGTTGAAGGAGTCCATTCCTTATATTGAGATCCGCGGCGAAGTTCATATGAAGAATGAGGATTTTGAAGCGGTAAATGAACGATTGGAAGCGGCGGGGAAGAAGTTATTTGCCAACCCGCGTAATTGTTCTGCCGGAACACTTCGGCAGCTTGATCCGGAAGTTGTGAAGGAGCGGAAGCTTTCCCTCTTTATCTTCAATGTGCAGGAAGCCAGAGGAATAGAATTCCGTACTCATTCGGAGAGCTTGGAATGGCTTAAAGGACAAGGGATTAAGGTGATTGAAGGATATAAGCTATGCAGAACAGCAGCGGAGGTATGGGAGGCCATTCAGGAAATCGGAGAGTCCCGTGGCAGTCTTGCTTATGATATCGATGGTGCTGTCGTTAAGGTAGACAGTCTGAAAGACCGAGAGTATTTTGGAGCCACCTCGAAGGTACCTCGTTGGGCGATTGCCTATAAGTATCCACCGGAAGAAAAGGAAACAATCGTAAAGGAAATCCGTCTTACCGTAGGCAGAACAGGCCGAATTACTCCGACTGCTATCTTTGAGCCGATCCGACTCTGTGGAACAAATGTAGAGAGAGCGACACTTCATAATCAGGACAGGATTAACGAATTAGACGTTCGCCTCGGTGATACCATTGTGGTGAGGAAAGCAGGAGAGATTATACCGGAAGTGCTCTATGTGAATAAGGAAAAGCGTCCGGAAGGAACGGAAGCATTCCGTATCTCATCAACCTGCCCCAGTTGCGGTGCACCTACCGTTCGGGATGCCAATACGGCAGATACCAAGTGTACCAATATTAATTGTCCGGCACAGCTTAGCCAGCATATTATTAACTTTGTCGGCCGCAATGCCATGGATATCAAGGGCTTCGGTGAGGCTTATATTGAAGTGCTGATTCAGGAGGGTTACCTGAAGGATGTTGCAGATATTTACTTCCTGAAGAATTATCGTGAGGAGCTGATTGAGAAAGGGTTAATCGGAAAAGAGAAGAATACCGATAAATTGCTCAAGGCGATCGAGGATAGCAAAGAAAATGATATTGACCGTCTGATTACGGGACTTGGCATCAAGAATATCGGCAGACAGGCGGGCTCGGAACTGAAGAAGCATTTTGCATCATTACATGAATTAATGAACGCTACCTATGAAGAACTCGTCACCATCAATGATGTAGGCGATATCACAGCCAGATCGCTCGTTGAATTTTTCGCACAGGAAGCCAATCATAATATTCTGGATCGTTTGGAGACAGCAGGGATGAATTTCACCTCCTTGCAGGGAGATGTAAAGGAAGATCAGCGCTTTGCCGGAATGACCTTTGTAATCACCGGAACACTGCCAACGATGGGACGAAGCGAGATGGAAGAACTGGTGAAGAACTACGGTGGTAAGGTCTCCGGAAGTGTTTCAAAAAATACCAGATATCTGATCGCCGGAGAAAATGCAGGAAGTAAATTGACGAAAGCTCAGGAGCTTGGAGTTGAAATAATATCAGAAATGGATTTACTGGAAAAGCTGAAATAAAAATATTGCTTACAATAATTTTAAGTTATAGGAATAAATTGGATAATTGTGGGATTGTTTGTTGATTTCTTAGTGAAATCATGATATGATAGTTTTTGCTACGACAAAATTTGTGGAAATGGTGATGAATTATGCCTATTAGAATTCAAAGTGATTTACCAGCTAAGAAAATTCTGGAAGATGAGAATATTTTCATTATGGATGAGACCCGTGCGATGCATCAGGATATACGTCCTCTGCAGATTGCCATTCTCAACCTTATGCCGGTGAAAGAGGATACGGAAGTGCAGCTGTTGCGAAGCTTATCGAATACGCCTCTTCAGGTAGATATTACCTTCCTGACGACCGGAACCTATGTAGGTTCTCATACTCCGACCAGTCATTTGGATCAGTTTTATCAGACATTTGAAGATGTGAAAGCCCGTAGATTTGACGGATTAATCATAACAGGTGCTCCGGTCGAACTGATGGAATTTGAAGATGTTTCTTATTGGGAGGAGCTTGCTCGGATTATGGAGTGGTCCAAGACAAATGTAACCTCGACTTTGCATATTTGCTGGGGAGCACAGGCTGGTTTGTATTACCATTATGGGATAAGGAAATCAACCCTGAATCAAAAGATGTTTGGTATCTTTGAACATAAGGTGATGGAGAGAAAAGTTCCCTTTGTCAGGGGATTTGATGACATATTTTATGCACCGCATTCAAGATATACGACTGTGACCAGAGATGAGATCGAGCCATGCAAAGAGCTTACTATTCTGGCAGAATCTGAGGAAGCGGGTGTCTTCATTGTAATAGCCAAGGAAGGTAAACAAATCTTTGTTATGGGTCATCCGGAGTATGATCGTATTTCTCTGGATAAAGAGTATAAAAGAGATATTGCAAAGGGCCTCGATATTGCGTTGCCGAAGAATTATTATCCTGAGGATCAGCCTGAATACAGACCTAATCTGGTCTGGAGAGCGCATGCCAATGCAATGTATACAAACTGGCTAAATTATTATGTTTATCAAGTTACACCTTACGATTTATAAGGTGAAACTTGATAATGATCAGTGTTACACCTTATGATCTTTAAGGTGGAAGCTGATAATAGCCAAAAATAGTAGCTCCAAATGTATAATAATCATGTTCGGATGGCTTAGGATATGATTTGACATTGGAATTCAGTTCATGGCAACATGATCTCACGAGAAGTGAATTGTGTTGTATTAAATTGGGGGATATTAAGATATGAAACTGATCAATGTGCTACAAAGTAAGCCTGCAATCCTTCTGATATTGATGATAGTTATTGTATGTATATGTATCATTGGTGTTGTTGTCGTATTGCTTTTTCGATTGGAAAATGAAAAACGAGTAACAAAAGCGGCGATTGAACTCAAGCGGATTACCAATAGTATTCGCGCCGGTCTCGTTCATTTTACCTTAGAGGAGGATGGCAGGATATTATATGCCAGTAATGGGTTTTACGAATTACTTGGATATGAAAAGGATTTAGCGAAGGCAGAAAACAAACTGAGGTTACTTGATTTTATTGATCCAAGGGATTCTCATATTTTTGAGGATATCAAGAAACAGATCAGTGAGGACCTGGTACGCTTCGATGTACGTATGGTCACAAAAGATGGTGATGTATTACACCTACTCATGAACGGTAACATAGCAGTGGGGAAGGATGGCAAACATACTTTATCGGTGGTATTCTTAGATATGACCGAGCAGAAGAGGATGGAAGAGTTGATTCTGTTGGAAGGAGAACGTTATCGGATCGCAACTGAGCTTTCCAACGATGTTCTTTTTGAATATCACATTCATGGTGATGCAATGATATTATCGGATCGATTCCGCGAACTTTACGGGCATTATCCTCAGATCAAGGATTTTTATTCTACGAATATTGAAAGAAGAAATATAATTCATCCGGATGACTGGGGCATTTTTTTGGAATTGAGTGAAGAGCTGGTTCAAGGAAAAAGTATTATCGAAACAGAATTTCGTATCAAGAACCGCCTTAGCGAATACATATGGTGCCAAATTATGGGAAAGACAATTTATGATGATGACAAGCAGCCAGTTCGTGTGATCGGTAAGATAGTCAATATCGATTCACAGAAAAGGGCATTGGAAGCCTTGGAATATAAGGCAACCAGGGATCCGCTGACCGGGGTATATAATAAAGAAATTACAATTAAGAAAATTGATAAATTCATCGCTGGTAATAAGAATAGCATGCATGTGCTGATGTTCATTGATTTTGATGATTTTAAGAGTATCAATGATAATTACGGACATCTACAGGGAGATAAGGTTCTGACTTATGTAATCGGTCGAATCAAAGAGATCTTCTCGGACGGTGAGATTGTCGGCCGAATTGGCGGAGACGAATTTGTCGTGTTTGTCGGTAATATTACCAATGTGGACGAAGTACTTGCAAAAGCAAATATATTACAGGACGGTTTGAACACCACTTATGTCAGTGATGAATATAACATCCCGATCTCCGGTAGTATCGGTGTTTCTATCTATCCGGAATCCGGGTTGCATTATGAACAGCTTATGGATCGGGCAGACAAAGCCTTATATCGTGTGAAGGAACAGGGAAAAAAGAGTTTTATGCTCTATTCTCCCTCGTTGCTAAAGGAATAACACGATAAGAAAAGACACCTACCGGAAATCCTTTCTGGAGATTGCCTTTGTAACAAATAGAAGACCACTGCAAATGACGCATAGCAATAAACAGAAGCTCAGAAGAAATAGGACTTCGTTTATATGCGTCATTTTTTTTATGTATTCATAGCTTGACTTTATTAGAAAACCAGCCAGAGCAATGATGATTCCGGGTTTGATAATCGCATCTGCCATGTTAATGGAGAAATGTACATTACGTATCACGGCAAAGGAATCCAGACCGGTAACGATGAACTGACCGATCAATAAAGCAATCAAAT
>JAGFXQ010000077.1 GCA_017861355.1 Bacillota bacterium | reverse complement strand
AATGATTGCGAGCTATATTGGTCCGACCCTGCTGTTAATGTCTACTGCTTTAATTGTCAGTCTGATGATCGCCGTTCCGGCAGGGATCTATAGTGCAGTGCATCAGTATTCGGTCGGAGATTATACCCTGGTTTCTCTTTCCTTTCTAGGAACCAGTATACCTGGGTTCTTCCTAGCATTAATCTTAATCTATGTATTCACGATTAAGCTCGGCTGGCTTCCGTCCAGTGGTATGTCTACCTTGGGAACGGAGCAGAGCATGGGAGATGTAGTGAAGCATATGATCCTTCCTGTGGTTGTTCTTGCGGTCTCCATGGCCGGAACGAATATACGATATATTCGAAGTGCGATGCTGGAGATACTGCAAAAGGATTATCTTCGTACCGCGAAGGCCAAGGGAATCGGCAGATTCCTGGTAATTAACAAACACGGCCTGAAAAATGCCCTAATTCCGATTATTACGATTGTCGGCATGCAGATACCGGTCTTATTTGGAGGAGCGATTATTATCGAGCAGGTATTTTCCTGGCCCGGGTTAGGTCTGATGACGATGAGCGCCATTATCAACCGTGATTATCCGGTGATTATGGGGGTCTGTCTGATGTCTGCCATCGTAGTAATGGCAGCGAATCTGATTACAGATATTCTATATGCACTGGTAGATCCGACCATTCAATACTAACCATAGGATAGAGTTAAATCCTGTTCAAGGAGATTAGATGATGAAGAAGCTAAAAAACAGAGAAGAAGCAGAGCTTAGTTACAACAAGGTTGTATCGAGACGCTTTTTGAGACATAAACTGGCCGTAGCCAGTACCATTTTTCTGGCTATCATAGTTCTTTGTGCGATATTGGCTCCAATCCTTGCACCCTATGATCCGAATAAGATTGTTGGTGGATTTAGTGACCCGCCATCCGGTGAATTTCTGCTTGGAACCGATCAGGTGGGCAGGGATGTACTGAGCAGACTGTTTTACGCAACCAGAGTATCGTTGCTCGTTGGGTTCGCAGCAACGCTGGTATCCACTGTCATCGGAGTTATTCTGGGTCTGATTTCCGGCTATTTTGGCGGCTGGCTGGATATGGTCATCATGCGCTTTACGGATATGGTAATGTCTTTTCCGTATATCTTATTGGTTCTGGTGGCAGCGGCTATCTTTAAACCGGGTCTATGGAATATTATACTGATCCTTGGATTTGTTGATTGGCCGGGGGTTGCCAGGTTAGTCCGAGGTAATGTGCTGTCGCTTCGGGAGACTAGCTTTATCCAAGGAGATATTGTTGCCGGAATGCCCAGGAGATATCTTCTGTTCTCAGAGATACTGCCCAATACCTTAGCGCCTATTCTCGTCTATGCGACGAGCGTAGTGGCTATCTCCATGCTGGATGAAGCAGCATTAAGCTTTCTTGGAATGGGAATTCAACCTCCGCAAGCCAGTCTCGGTAACATGCTGAACGGCGCAACATCCCTCTCTATCCTGACGACGAAATTCTGGCTATGGATCCCCTCAGGACTACTGATCATACTACTGGTAATCAGCGTGAATTTTATCGGAGATGCACTGCGGGATGCCTTTGACACCTCCGGTAAATAAAGCTTGCAGAAAGGGCTGTTCGGAATGAAGAATAATTTAAGCTTTCAAGCCTCGGAATATGATTGCGGCCCGACTACAGTGATTAATGCAATCCGTTACTTGTTTGAGCGTGAGGAGATATTACCCGAGATTATCAAGACGATTACGCTATATACCTTGGATCTGTATAACAACGACGGTGAATACGGTAAAAGCGGAACCTCCCGTATGGCAATGATGTTTTTGTCTAACTGGTTTAATCAATTTGGTAAGACTAAGAATTTCCCGATCTACTCGGAGATTGTACATGATGAAAATGTCTGGATTCACCAAAACAGTAAGATAACGGAATGTCTTCAGCAAGGAGGAGCAGTCATCCTCTGTGTCTGGCTTGGAGAGACGAAACATTATGTGTTGTTGACAGAACTGGCAGGAGAATATCTCAGTCTGTTTGATCCTTATGATTGGGATGAGCCGGTGGATGGGGAAGATATCATTAAGATTGATGACCAGCCAAAGAGGATGAATCGCAGGGTGAAATTCACACGGATGAATGAGGAAGGTGAGAATTTTTATGCTCTTGGTGCAGTGCAAGGCAGGGAAGCTATGCTAGTATATAATGTGAATGTAAGAAAGACACCGGAGAAATCCATTGAATACATTATCTAGGCAACTGGCCAAAGTTATCGAGTTCCGCAATCATCGATAGGATTTCTATAAGTAGGGAGGTTAAGAATGAACCGGGATAGATTGATAGAAGAATTTATAGAGTTGGTAGCGATCGATGCACCTTCCTTCGGAGAACGTAAGATGGCGGACTGCTTAATGCAGAAGCTCACGGAGATTGGTTTTACAGTATCGGAGGATGAAGCGGGCAGAGCATTCGGAAGCGATTGCGGTAACCTGTATGGTTATCTTGAGGGAGAATTGGAAGGGGAACCTTTGCTGTTCTCTGCTCATATGGATACTGTGCCACCTGCCCATGGTAAGAGAGCGATTCTAAACGAAGACGGAAGAATAACAAGTGCAGGAGATACCGTTCTCGGTGCCGACGATGTGGCAGGTCTTGTGGCCATTCTGGAGTCTGTCCGAAGCCTTCGTGAGGAGAAGATTCCTCATCGAAGTATTGAGGTGCTTTTTCCGATTGCGGAGGAGACGTATGCGAATGGAAGCAATCTATTTGACTATACTCAGATTCGTTCCAAGGAAGCTTATGTGTTAGATTTGGATGGTAAGGTTGGAAGAGTGGCTTATACCGCCCCCTCAATAATATCCTTTACTGCGGTGATACATGGGAAAGCCTCCCACGCCGGTTTTGCTCCGGAGGCAGGAATTCATTCTATTGCTATCGCAGCCGGTGCAATCAGTAAGATGAAGCTGGGTAGAGTGGATGAGGACACCACGGTGAACGTGGGTAAAATAGAAGGTGGTAAAGCGACTAATATCATCCCGGAAAGCTGCCGTGTGGAGGGTGAACTTCGAAGCTTTCGACATGAGAAAGCCCTCGACCTCCTACAGGAGATTAAGCGGCTGTTTACTCAGGAAGCGGAGAATGCGGGAGCGATGCTGGAATGGAAGGAGGACATTACTTGTACCGCCTATGAGACTGACCCCCGGGGATTGACCGCCAGACGATATGCAAGGGCTTGTGAAGCAGCGGGCATAGTACCAGAGTTCGTTAAGACGCTTGGCGGAAGTGACTGTAATGTCTTTGCGACAAAGCAAATCACCGGACTTGTACTCTCGAATGCGATGAATCAGGTCCATTCCTGCAACGAATATACAGAGGTCGACGAGTTAATCTTAAGTACTCAGATTGTCAGAAATCTGATGACTAGTAGAGAGTGAAAACTGGAATCACTTACAATTGACCGATATTCCAAGTGAGAATACCGCATGATTACAACAAATGCAAATGACGAGAACCATCAGACAGAAAAACCTTAAGCATGAACTTCGAATCAGGGAGAAAAGATATGAAGAAACAAGAATTTAATAATCCACTCCTATGGATGGATTATCCGGATCCGGATGTAATTCGGGTAGAAGATACTTATTATATGGTATCCACCACGATGCATATGATGCCGGGATGCCCTATTATGAAATCTAAGGACCTGGTTCATTGGGAGATGGTATCCTATCTATATGATATCATTGAGGATAATGCCGCATATCGGCTGGAGGATAATCAGAATGTCTACAGTAGCGGACAGTGGGCGGCGAGCCTTCGTTATCATGAAGGAGTCTATTATGTATGCTTTGACTGTAATGATTTGAAGAAGACCTATATCTATTATACTTCCGATATCGAGAATGGTACCTGGAACAGACATGTGTTGGAAGGCATCTATCATGATTCCTCCCTACTCTTTGATGAAGGCCATTTATATATCATATATAATGGCGGAGATATTATGATTACCGAGCTTGAGACGGACGGCTCCGGAATAAAAGCGGGAGGAGTTCATCAGCTTCTCTTCAAGACACCCTCGGATCAGATTATGCTGCGCTGTGAAGGCTGTCATTCTTATAAGATTGGAGAATATTATTATCTGCAATTCATTGAGTGGCCTTTTCATGAGAATAAGAGGAGAAGACAGATCTGCTATCGTTCCAAAACTTTACTTGGAGAATATGAACGCAGGATTATTCTGGATGATGACCTGGGTTATCAGAACAATGGGGTAGCACAAGGAGCTATGGTTGATACTCCAGAGGGGGATTGGTATGCGATATTGTTCCAGGATCATGGAGCAGTCGGAAGGATACCCATCCTGCTACCGGTAATCTGGGAGGATGACTGGCCGATGATGGGTGTGGACGGTAAGGTTCCGTTCAGTTTAACTCTGCAACAAGCCGAACCCACTGAGAGATCTCTGTATGGCAGTGATTCCTTTGATCATCCCTCGAATGAATTGGAAGCGTATTGGCAATGGAACCACAACCCGGAGCATGGCTTATGGAGCTTTATCGAACGGCCCGGGTATCTTAGATTAAGGACGGGTCAGATCAGTGGTGACGAGCTTCAGGCTCGCAACACATTGACTCAGAGAACCAAAGGACCAACTTGTTCCATGTCGGTGCAATTAAGTACAGAAGGTCTTCAGCCGGGAGATCATGCCGGTCTCATTGCACTTCAGAGTAATTACGCGGCTATCGGTGTAGAGCGGTATGGAACCGACTGTTATCTTGTCTGCAGGAAAGGAATTCCGGAGCAGGAGACATTAACCGAGATAAGAACGCTACTACACAGTAATCGTGTTCATCTTAAGATCAGCTTTGATTTTACGGATGGCATCGATATTGCTGAGTTTTATTACTCACTGGATGGCAACGTATGGGAGAAAACCGGAACACCGCTTAGGATGCGATACACATTGGATCATTTTGTGGGTTATCGAATTGGACTGTATTGCTATTCAACACTTCATATTGGTGGGTATGCAGATTATCAGAACTTTCAATATGAGGATACGCTATTATAGGTAATGACTATAATTATATATGAGAACAAAGGGTAGTAGATGGGTTTGCGTATCTGCTGCCTTTCTGATTCTTACAGTGGAAGAGTTAGATCATCTATGTCCCGTCGGATTACCTGACAAGATATATTGTCATAATGCGTAGAGAATAGTACTCTATTATACGACATATTTGCTGAAAATGACTGGAAAGGCCCGAAATCGCTTACAAATATGTAGAAAGTCTGTTATGATAGTATTATTAGGGTAGAAATAGTGAAACCCTGTCTGGATCGGTATAAGGAGGAAACTTATGTTTCAAATCAATGATAATATTATATATGGAGAATACGGTGTCTGTAAGGTAGCAGATATTGCTACACCTCCGATTACAGGGATAGATAAGAACTGCAAATATTATATATTACACCCTATGCGTACAGGAGGTCACACAATCTATACTCCGATTGATAACCTGAAGGTTGCTATGCGTAACATCCTGACGAGGGAAGAAGCACTTAGATTAGTCAATCGAATTTCTTCCATCGACTTTCTGTGGATTGCAAATGATAAATTACGTGAGGAATATTATAAGAAATCCTTGCGATCGAACGATATCGTAGAGTGGGTCAAGATTATCAAGACCTTACATCTTCGGAAAGAGGAACGTAAGGCTGAGGGAAAATCAGTATCGGCAACGGATGAGAAATACCTTAAGATAGCTGAAATGTGTCTGTATGATGAACTTTCGATTGCCCTTGGAATTCCGGAGGACGAGATAAAGGAATATGTATTAAAAAAGAACGAAGAACAGGAGATTATTACCGAAGATATTGCAGGAATATCGAGGTATTTGGGATAAAAAGATATAGTATATTAGCAGTCGATCATTATCTCATGGATTGTATCTTCCCTTGTATTATTACCTATGGAAGAAGGATCACAAAGGGCTTATAATAAGAAGCAGATAACAATGTTTATCTGCTCCTTTTTTGGTTAGAATAGTGATGAAAGGCGGTGCTGTAATGGATGAAAATATTAAAAATTATCCCCTAATTGAAGGTAACCTCAGCTACTTGATTGAAAATCACAGCGAGATATATGAGGCTTATCAAAATTACGGTAAGTTGGTCCATGAGAAAGGCGGACCTCTGGAGGAGAAGACGAGATGGTTAATCAAAGTAGCATTATCAACAGAGTGTAAGAATGAATATTCCCTTCGAACCCATATCTTAAAGGCCTTAAAGAGCGGCTGTACCAAAGAAGAGATTGAACATGCCATACTTCTGGTAGGTCCCACCTCCGGGTTCCCTACAATGATGCGGGGATTGCTCGTATTAAGAGAGGTTATGGAGTCAGAGTAAGTCATTATGAAAAACATATTATTTAATAAAAGGGCGTTCCTTTGCTGCCAAGACTATTCTATGTCTGCAGTAGTAGGGAGGCCCTTTTCAATTCTAATAGATAAATTCAACGGTTACGGAAGCCTCAATCCGGTTAGTCCCTGCCTCAATCGGGGTAGAAGCTAAGGCTCCCTCCCGCATGTTGACTGTCCGGAAAGGCACTGCAGGGGTACTATTCTCTGTGATTCGCCTTGGGTAGGGCTGCAAGGAAAGGCCGATGCTGTCTGCTATAGAGTTTGCTTTTTCGAACGCATCCGCCAAAGCAAGATTCAAAGCCTGCAGGTAATAACGACTGGTATCGGATACTGCGAACTGGATCGCTTCCACGATATTAGCCCCATAATAGACAGCGGTGTCGATTGCAGTACCGACGAGGCTTAGATCCTTAATACGAAACTCTAATACATTCCGTACCGAATATCCCTTATCTGTTTGCTTTCCATCAGTAAACTCGAAAACCTTATTAATATCATATTGAAAGGTCTTGATATCCTCTATTCCAAGTTGGCGCATAGCCTGAATTACCGCTTGGCTCAGTTCGGCATTATTCGCTTGTATCTCCTGAAGATTCTCACCCTCAGTCTGAACCCCTAATCGAAGCACAGCCACATCGGGAACGGCACTTACCTGCCCATTTCCGTTCAATAGCATGACATTCGGTTCGGTGGTATGATGCATAGAAGAATGATCCATAATCATTACCTCATAAGAATAGTTCATTGCAATATATGAAAAACAGATCAAGAATTATACCAAAAGCCTCAGTCTGGAGTTTAAATACAAAAAAATGTGAATTATGCTATTGAATTTTATAAAATTTAATTGTATAATATTTATGATAATCATTATCAATAGAAAATATTATCATTAACCATTCATTTATAAAGGAGGAATACTCTTGTACAATATATTAATCGGTGGAGCGGCCGGTCAAGGAATTGAGACTACGGCTGCGATTTTACAAAAATTTTTTACGAATTCAGGATATCATGTATTTGCAGTAAGAGACTTTATGTCCAGAGTAAGAGGAGGGCATAATTTTACGCTTCTACGAATTAGCAAGGATAATGTTTATTCCCATAGCTTAAAGCTGGATGGAATTGTTGCCTTCAACGAAGAGACAGTCCAACTGCATCTGCCCGAGCTGAAGCCGGATGGCTTCCTTCTCTGCGACAGTACCTATACGGTGGAAGACAATCGCAAGATAGCGATTAATATGGTTGCTCTTAGTAAAGAGTTGGGCAATCCGCGCTTCGCAGGAATGATAGCGATGGGTGCTCTGTTGAAGCTGTTTGGAGAGGATCTCAGTCATGCAGATAAAGTACTGAGGCAGTTTATAAAGGAACAATTCGTGGAGTCCAATATGTTGGCTTTGAATCGTGGCCAGGAACTGGTAGAGAGCCGTATCGTACCCTTTGGCAGTAAGGATAAGGATAAGATCATCTTATCCGGGAATCAGGCGTTGGCACTTGGAGCGATTGCTGCCGGGTTGCGCTTCTATAGTGCTTATCCAATGTCACCTTCTACTACAATCCTGGAGTATCTGGCCTCGAAGGGTGATGCAGCAGGGATCGTCGTAGAGCAGGCAGAGGATGAAATCGCTGCAATCAATATGGCAATCGGAGCGTCCTTTGCAGGAGCACCTGCCATGACCGGTACTTCCGGCGGAGGCTTCTGTTTGAAGGTTGAAGCTCTGGGACTATCCGGAATGGCTGAGATTCCATTGGTAGTAGTGGATGTACAGAGACCAGGGCCGGTAACCGGTCTTCCAACCAGAACAGAGCAAAGCGATTTGAAATTTGTTATTTCTGCTTCCCAAGGTGAATTTCCCCGAATGGTAATCGCACTCCGCAATCATACGGATGCCTTCTATCAGACGGCAAGAGCCTTGGATATTGCAGAACGGTACCAGATACCGGTAATTATTTTGAGTGATCAATATCTGGGTGACTCAACAGCCAGTGTGGAACCTTATGATTTGTCCAAAATTAAGGTGATGAGACCCTTGGATGTGGAGGATGTTGCAGAGGGAGAATACCTGCGTTTTCGATATACCGAAAATGGTATCTCACCACGCTTGATACCGGGTAAGACGAAGAACTTTGTTACCGCAGATAGTGATGAGCACGATGAGTTCGGTCGGATCACTGAGGATGCAGAGGTTCGAACCCGGATGATGGATAAGCGAATGAGTAAGCTGGAGAGTCTGAAGCTTGAGTTGCAGGAACCGGAATATGTCGGAGCCGAGGATTGTGATACCTTAATCGTAGGTTGGGGTTCCACCTATGGGCCGATTATTGAAGCGGTATCGTTGCTTAATCAGGAGGGCAGTGAGAAATTCGGAGCTTTACTTTTTGGAGACATTTATCCATTGCCTCAGAGACTATTGAAGGAAAAGGCATCAATAGCAAAAAGGATTGTGAATGTCGAGCAGAATGCTACCGGACAGTTGGCGGATCTGATCAGAGAACAGACCGGAATTCGCTGTTGGGAAAGCATCTTAAAATATGATGGAAGACAGATCAGTGGCGAAGAGATCGCAGATCGCATCCGAAGGGAGGTAGTATGATGAGCGAGAAGAAATTTGAAACCCGTGAGACAGCCTGGTGTCCCGGTTGTGGGAACTTTAATATCCTGGATAGTCTGAAGACTGCACTGGAAGAGTTGGGAAAAGATCCATACGAAGTGTTGATGGTGGCCGGTATCGGGCAAGCGGCGAAGCTGCCTCAGTATATTAGCGCAAATCAATTCTGTGGTCTGCATGGTAGGGCTTTACCTGCAGCAGTGGCTGCTAAGATAGCAAATGATCGTTTGACGGTGATTGTTAACTCCGGCGACGGAGACACTTATGGCGAAGGTGGCAATCACTTCCTGCATAACATCCGAAGAAATGTGAATATCACGCATTTTGTACATGACAATCAGATCTATGGTCTGACCAAGGGGCAGGCATCTCCGACCTCCGTCAAAGGGATTGTCACCGAAGTACAGGTAAATGGTAATACGACGACACCACTTAATCCGATGATGCTGGCAATCGCAGCGGGAGCGGGCTTTGTAGGCAGAGCCTTCAGTGGACGCAAGGAACATCTGACTGCGATCATGAAGCAGGCTATTGAATTCGATGGCTATGCAATGGTGGATATTCTTCAACCCTGTGTAAGCTTTAATAAAATCAATACCTTTGCATATTATAACCAAAGGGTATATGAACTGGATGAAACGTATGATCCGAGCAATAAGCTGGCTGCGATGGAGAAGGCTATGGAATTCGATGAGAAGATACCGATCGGTGTATTATATCGTGAAGATCGACCTACCTTCCATAAGAATAATGTCGTTCTTCAATCCGGGATACCGTTATTAGAACGTACCTACGATCCGGCAGTAGTGAATAGACTGATTCATGAGTTTGCATAAGAGTAATGTGTATCATAATAAAACCGGCGAATAAATGAAACTAATTTATTCGCCGGTTTTGTAATGTTACGGAAGGAGCTTATTGAAAGAGAAAATGGAAGGTAAAATAAAGTTTCTCTTCCTCCAATCGATACTGCGATAACAATTCCGGACCACAGCTGTTGGAACCGATACCACTTTGCTTATAATCAACGCAGACAACGGTATAAGGGGATTTCTCCAACTCGTAGTTATGCTGCTTTTGCGTCAACTCTTCCTGGGTGTAATCGCTGACATTAAAAGAAAATTCCTGCTCTGCGGTAACAATCAGGTTAGTAGAAGCATTCGGATTATTTACTCTAAGATATCTGCAGCCCCAGTGAGATGAATTCTCCTGAGGGAAGATATAATCTTCGAACATCTCAGAGACACCTTGCTCAAATAATCCAAGATATGAAGCCCGATGTTTGTCGCTGTAGCTTTCATAAGGTCCATATCCAAAGTATTGCACCTGATCATAGGCTTTTGGCAGGTGGAGACGGAGACCGAAGCGAGGAAGATATGGCATCTTTGTATTACGAAGGGCATTCACCTTCAGAGAGAGCTTTCCTTCTTTTGAGATGGTCCAGAGAGCCTCCACATCCATCATATGCTCTATTTGAATTGCATTGATAGCAAGTGTTACCTGAACAATAATCTCCTCGGAAGCGGCTTTTATAATGTCCGTCTTATATACTCGAACCATCGTACGATCATATCCTGCTTTCTCCCATTCATTCTTTACATTGCGGTCATTATCCGTAGGAGCTCTCCAGAGGTTGAATTCCATTGGCTGTTCCAGAAGCTTCTGTCCATTCTTATGAAGCTCATCAAAAAGTCCGGTCAGCCGATTCAAGGTATAGACAAAGCCGGCTCCGCGAATAGTATATCGGTGTTCTTCCTCCTCGAGGAGAAGATCTTGGAGGGGCTCAATTCCTACACGGATTATGTCAGACTGGGATCGCTCTGTCCCGATGCGTATACTATCAGCGGTGGTGATAGAATTATTGGAAGCTGCTGTATTCATAATCATAGAATGATCATCAAGTAGTAATGCGGCATCCTGAATCAGGAACTGGTCAAAGCCTAATTCATGACCGGGCTTCGTAAAGGGAAGCTCTGCTTTCTGAATGTAATTGATTTTAAGGAGCGTAATACCCTGCTCCGGAATCGTATAATGTAACTGAAGCTCTCTTGACTGGTGAGGCGGGATATCCAGCTCCTTAAGGAAGCCTTCACCAATCGGAAGACCGTTGCACTCCAACTGATAAGTCAAGGAGAGAAAATCCTTTGTATTAGTGAAGTCCAGCTTGTTCTCCAGACGAAGAATACCTCTGACTGCATCGATTACCACAGCACGTACCGGGCGTAGCACATTCTTATATTCAATAAGACCGGTACTTACTCTTCGATCCGGATAGACGAGTCCATCCACACAGAAGTTACCATCGTGAGGATATTCACCGGAATCACCGCCGTAAGCGTATTTTCTTCTGCCATCCGGTGCTTCTCCGAGGTCGATGGCATGATCACACCATTCCCAGATAAAACCACCAACCATCCCTTCATAACCGTATATTTTCGCCATATAGTCTTCAAGGTCGCCAGGACCATTACCCATGGCGTGGCAGTACTCGCAGAGAACATAAGGCTTGACATTCTTGGAATCGCTAAAATATTGATCAATGCCTGCAACCGAGTCATACATTCTGCTATATACATCTAACATAGATAGATCTGCTTGATACTCACCTGTAGGATGAACACTACCCTCATAGTGAAGTAATCTCGTAGAATCATATCCCTTAATCCATCTGCCGGCCTTCTCAAGGCTCGCGCCCCAGCCACTTTCATTTCCTAGGGACCAGATCAGGATGCTTGGATGATTCTTATCCCGGTGAACATTGCGTTGTTGCCGGTCAAGAACGATCGCATCCGAAATAGGATTTTGCACAATATCTCCATAGGTACATTCATATGAGCCGGAATAGAAATTCGTTGCACCATGCGTCTCCAGATCCGCCTCAGCAATCAGATAGAAACCATATTCGTCGCAAAGGGACGGGAACCAAGGAGCATCCGGATAATGACTGGTACGGATTGCATTGATATTATGCTGCTTCATCAGAGACAAATCGGTAATTACTTGCTCCCGGCGGATGGTATATCCGGTAACCGGGTCACTGTCATGTCGATTTACCCCTTTGAATTTGATCGGAG
>JAGFXQ010000298.1 GCA_017861355.1 Bacillota bacterium | reverse complement strand
GACTACCCATTCCGACAGAAGGGAAGCCTTATAAGCCTTCATTTCATTTATTGATGTAAACTCCTGTGCAGCAATTAATGGTGTGGCTGACGCCGGGGCAATCAATTCCTTAGCAGTAAGTTTTTCAACCTGCGGCACTCCACCAAAAACCGATGTTGTTCCAGTTAATTTTACAATGTCACCAATCTTATAGTCACTCAATGCATCATATATCTGAATAGCATAGACCTTACCATCAATAACATCTTGTAGGATCGAAGAATTTGCACTATCATAATTACCAAATTTATATACAAGCTGTCCTACCACGGATATTGCCTGACCGGTAGCTGCCTGTGTAGCTTCTAATACCGATAAAGAACCGGAAGGAATAGAAGCAATTGGATCGACTAAAGAAGGATCACTTACTTCCTCCTTGGCAAGCGTATATGTAAAGGTAGCTGTATCGCTTTCCAGTGAATCCAGCGATTTTGCTTTAGCCTCAATGATAGAATTACTGCTAATCGTTATCGGCCCTGAATAATCCATCCAGATTGCCGAAGCTGAGGCAGCATTAACCCGATATTGAATATTGGAACCAGGAGTCGCGCTAGTGAGAGTAATCGCACTTCCCGAAGCAACTGTACCGGAAGGAGGATTTGCTGTTGGTACTGCTGCTTTCACTGGACCAGAGGGTGCACTGGAATCTAGTTTGTATAGAGTAAAAGCAGATAGATACGTAGTTGAAGTGGGTGTTGCAGTTGTGTTTTTAAATGCTCTAAATTTATTTGGGTTAGAAGCATCAACCGTAGTGCTTGCCAAAGTCACAGTATCTGATCCTGTCCCTTTGAAAGTAAAGGTACCCGCGTTATATGTGCAGTCCCATTGATACCCACTGCCTGTATCGTTACTAATCCCGTTATTATTAAGCCCCTTGGGCTTAATCTTAACTCCATTGGCGTCCGTTAAGGTAATGGCACTTCCAGTAGCAGTTACAGCAACAACATCAATGTCCCATACAAAGGAAGCATCCGAATCCGTAATAAGCACCTGGCTTTCTATGGGTGGTGCCGATGTAACAGCAGCTTTTGTTCCCAAATACCATATTGTCTGATCAAGTGCACCCATGGCATAGCCACTGTTTACAACCATCACATACTTTCCATCCGTGAGCTGCGTCTGATCTGTAACTTTAACATAAGTACTGGCAGTCGCAGCTGCGTTAGCTTGGACTGGATTGATAGAAAATACCATGATGATACTTAATATCACTGCCAAACATCGTTTTGCAAATCTTTTCATACTTTTCCTCCTCATATACTTTGGTGATGTCGCTTCCGACATCCCATATTCTTTTAAACCCTTAACAAGGGTTAGAAAGCAAATCTGTAAACCCGGTAATTTAATCTTTCCTACAATTCAATGAATGATATATGAGCATTACAGCACTCTAAATGTACCCGCTTAAAGACTAAAGTTTTTATGTGCATATTTTACATATACTTTTCAATAATTTTACATATGTTTAATGCTTTATGTCTCTATTTTTAAATTATTTTAACTACTTTTTGTATATCTTATATAAATATACTGTAATAAAGGACAAATGTCCTTTATACTAAAGGATAACACTGGCCTTTCATAATTTTTACTCGCCCTTTAAATTCATATCTTTTTTACTGTTATTTATTAAGTCTTTGATAAAAAAACGGAGCAAATGCATCGCCTGCATCCACTCCGATTTTGTCTATAGTATAAGATATATATCTCTATTTTTCTTATTCTTCCATCTGATACCCAAAGCAATATCACCCCGGCATACTATCCTCCAAACACAACGCTCCATAACCCAGTGTCCGGTTCGGATATACAGGTTCAACCTTTAGCTGTCTAGCTCCGTTAATCAAATAAGCTTTCACTTTCTCTGCATAAAGGTAAGGATCATTGCCATTCACAATACCCCATTGCATGAGAAGTGCCGCACTCCCGGTTACAAAAGGGGTTGCCATTGAGGTTCCGGATCGAATGGCATAGCCTCCTCCGGGGGCACAGGAATTGATATTTACTCCCGGTGCAACAAGATCCGGCTTAATACGCAAATTTCTGGTAAATCCTCTGCCCGAGAAAGGGGCATAACTGTCTGTATATGCATTATATGCTCCGACCGTAATGACCATATCTGCTGTAGAAGGCACAGTAAGTGTCGTAAATTCTGAAGGAAGCAGGAATCTGGTCGCAGGATTTTTGACCCCCCCTGCCGGAAGCCACATATCATAATTTCCATTGACAATGCGGCTTGGAACCAGTTCCAAACGCCATACCCCTGAGTTAATATAACGTCCAAGAGGGATTAATTCGATATAGATCTCCTGCTGAGGATTAAATGGTGTTGGATCTCCGTAGTATAAAAGAACTTGGGTCTGACCGATCGGGAATTTCTGCAAACCAAGGATTCGTGGAATAGGGCCCACCCTTGTTCCGTTTGGAGCAGTGATAACAATATCAAAATGGTCATAATAATTCTTCCAGATCTGAACATTGAGCGAAAACTCGAATTCACTAACTGCGATCTCCACTACCTGATTCGTTCCCATGGTCAGTACACCCTGTGCATGATTTCCCGAGGCACCTTCATTACCGGTACCAATGACGATACAGGTAGTCCATAGCAAAGCAATATCATTGATGAAGCTTTCCAGTAAGGTTCTGCCGGTATGCGATCCATAATTATTGCCAAAGCTGATGTTAATAGAGATCGGCTTTCCAAGAACGATTGCTGTCTTGATTGCAAAATCAATCCCCTCCATCAGCTGTGAAGTTCGCGGAAAAGATTCTCCAACCGACGATCCCAGCTTTACGACAATCAGATCACTCTTTGAAGCCACTCCCCGGTAGGTACCGCTGCTGGCTCTGCCATTCCCGGCAGCAATACCGGCTACATGGGTCCCATGTCCGGATAGGTCAGTACTTGGCACAATATCCATTCGTTCCGGCATCGGTATCTTAAGTGCTTCGTTAATCTTCTCCCTGGTGTATAACGTTCCTATATCATATCCCTGAGGAGGGCTCCCCGGTATCGTCTGATCCCAGAGTGCTGCAATTCTGGTGGTCCCATCTTCATTACGAAAATCGGGATGGGAGTAATCTATTCCGGAATCAATGATGCCAATCAGTACCCCTTCTCCAAAAAGATTATAATTTTGCGTCTGCAAAGGATTGATACACGACGCGGTACGCCCCTGATCCACCTCAAAAAACAACCGTTTGGGCTTCTCAATATACTCAATCTCATCATAATCAGATAGACGTCCGATCAGATATTCCGGTATTGTAATAATTGCATATTGATTGGCCAGTTCAACCGCTGATATCTTCAGTTCCTCACGGATGCGTTCCAGGCTTCCGTTATATTTTACAATCAATTCCCACATATCTGTATCCGGTGTAAAGCCTACATCCAAATTAACCGCCTTAGACCGGTCTACCTGCGGAACATCCAGAGCCAGATTCAATTCATTCTCTATCTTAGCATTATCCATATGGACCTTCGTTCCCAGCTAATCCTTAGTTCATTATATGCAGTGCTTTCCCACATATTTGTAACTATTCGGGCCAGCAGAAATATTTAAAATAGATCGGGAAAGTTTACTTTCCCAGGACTATTTTTAAATATTTATATTGGATTAATCCAATATAGCGAGGAAATCCGCAGGATTTACGAGCCTGGCCTGAATAGTTACAAGTATTGTATACCGGCAATTACGGCCAGGACTCTTTATCTTATTTCATAAATTCAAGAGTATATAGAAGCATTGCTGCTCCACTGATTAGAAATGTCCAGTGATAGTTTATGGTCTTCAACGTCGAGAAGAAGTTCTTATAATAAAGGGGGTTCTTCCTCTCCAGCTCCTGTTCCAATCGGTTGACTTCCAGGTCCTGATACGATATTTGAGCAGCATTCTTCTGGCCGGAAGCACCCAGATTAATGATAGATCGGCTCCCGCTCGGAGATAACAGGGCTCCAATCAATATGACCAAAAAGCCTTCATATACCATAACTGTTCTGAATGTGATGTGAAAGCATCTGGAAACCAGCAAGGCGATAACATAAGAAAGTGCCAGGCAAATAAGAATTCCAATTAATAGAACTAATAACTTCTTTATGATATTCATTGTTTTTACATTCATTCCATTCCCTCCACTGAGAGATTAATACTCCCTAATCACTGAATAATTATTCCACTTTTCCGTATCATAGCAAATTCAAATTTACAATTCCAACTCACTCTTTCTTTATTATAACTCCGAGAAGAAATAAATTCATTAATATTTCCTTAATTTTACTCATATATTGCAATCAACATGCCTGACTTATTATCATGGCTAACTGACACTTTAAGAAACGAGCTTTCACCTCGAACAAGATGATATGATAAATCGATTCACTTGTCATGAATCAAAAAAGGGTAACCGGATGTTGATCCACCACAGTCACCCTTACATGATGTGCAAAGTAAAATCATTCTTATTTGATAATTATAGTAAGCATCTGTACCACAAATATTTTCTAAAATCAAGTATCGGGATTAATTACTTGGATACCTATAATCATCTAAATAATGTAGTAATTAACGATATATTTTCGGTTAATCATATCCTGGCATGCTTTTTCTGCAGCTGCTTTATCAGTAAAATCTACATATACTCGGTAGTACTTCCCTTCTTTTTTAATTTCTACCTTTGATCCAGCATACTCGTCTTCAAAAATCTTTGCTACCTGTTCTGCATACGGTTTACTTCCTATAAGTCCAAGCTTGATATGCGCATTATACGTAACCTCATTTGTCTCTTCTCTAGTAATCTTAAGGATGTAGACAATGCTGGTCTTCTTATCCTCTGCATCCACCTTAAGATATACCGTGTTAATTCCTTCTTTAAGACTAAGCTTAGAATTTGTGATCTCCTTAGTGTAGGCCTTATCGCTGTATAGTTTCCATACATTATTATTTCTTACCACAATCTCAACCACAATTTCCGTTACTTCATTCGCTACAGTTGCTGTTATATTTTTTCTGTTTAGTACTGCTCCTTTCGGAATTTGAACCTTAACAATACCTACATTCGAGGATTTATTTCTTGTAATCGTTAGTGTATAAACTTTCGATGTTCCATTCTCAGCTGTAACTTTAATATAGGAAATATTTTTTCCTGTATTCAACTTCAAATGATGGTTTGCGATGATCTGACTACATTTCTTATCCATATATAATTCCCAAGTTGCTGCTTTACTTACTGTAATTTTAGGATTAATACTAGTCACATCATTCCCAACGGTTGCTGTAATACTACTTCCTTTGATGACTGACTTAGAAAGGCCACTTACTTTTAAAACGTCACTAGCCGATGATTTTAGGAAGGCATCCGTCTTTACGATAGTAAAGCTACTGAATTTCGTAATATGGAACCGAATTCCGTATACACCGTCTTTGTACTCCACCAACTCTCCTTGTACAAACTCCTTATCGCCATCAGAATGCTCAATATATACTGCTATCTGCTGTAATAATGCAGCCCGCTCTGCTGGAACAGTAGGCAACTCAAATCCTGTAAGCGGAAGGGTTATGTCTGCAGATGTGGAGGACATATTTGTTTCTATTGTTACCGGAGTTCCGATGACAGATATACTGTTAGTATCACCGTTGATCGTACCTACCTGTACTATCGCATGTTGTGCAATCGTTTCTTTCTGGATACTATCCTTTACAGAAACCAGTCGGAAATAAAGATCATCCTCGGATCCTTTACTAATATCCCTTATTGTATCTTTTGAAATATCAACCTTTGCTTCTTCCGTATCAATCTGTAAGTTGATTTTACCTTCGGACAATAAATCAAGAGTAGTAGAAGGTATATTGATTTTTGTCTCAACAACTTCATCTTTCTCATCTGGAATTACTATTCTTACAGTATCTTCTTTCGTATCTTTTAAATTCCTAATTGTCTCCTCTGCATTACTTTCATTATATGTTACCGTATCACTCTTTTGTCCGTCCTTATCCGTACTTCGTTCTACTGTTATCTCAGAAACATTTTTATCTGTTTGACCTTGTTTAACATCAACAGTAATCTGCTCAACTGAAGAAGATGGAGCATTTGAAGAATTCCCACCGCTTGAAGGAGCAGTAACGCTGATAGTCACCTTATAGTAGCTCACGGTTGTGGTATCTTGGGCAGTCACTTTCACAACGAAGAAATCACCGTCAGTAATCGCCTGATTTG
>JAGFXQ010000297.1 GCA_017861355.1 Bacillota bacterium | reverse complement strand
TTGCCCGAACATATGAGGTTCTATTTGGATCAGGGATATGATAAGAAGGAGGCTATGAAAGCTGTCGCGAAGGACAGAGGAGTAAGCAAGCGGGATATCTATCAGCTGCTTATCGAAGACGATACTACCTCACAGGGGGAATGAGGTATATTGCAGAAGAAAGTGCAGAGGGGAAGGGGTAACTGTCTTTTGGAGGTGAAATAATGTTGTGTGGGGTATTTCGAACAAAAGAGAGAAAAGTAATTGCGGCAATTCTGGGGATAGTAATCATTGTTGGGTTTATCATAATCAGTATTTCATCGAAGGACGGACGGATTGATGAACAGGCTGTAATGGCAGAAAATTACTTAAATGCAGGTAGCTATGAACAAGCGGTTGAAGCTTATCAGAAAGCGTTATCAATGAAGGATAGTGACCAGGTCACTCTGTCTATGGGATTGGCAGATGCGTATGTGGGACTGGAGGACTTTGATAAAGCTTTGGAGGTTTTACGCGCCTGTTACCAGAAGTTTTCCACAGTGAAGCTAGAAAAGAAGATTGAGGAAGTCACATCCGCTAAAATGGATTATGAGTTTCTTCAGTCTATTTCCCGTGCAGATATTTATTTCTCAAACAAGGAATATGATAAAGCGATTTCTATCTATGAAGAGGCGAAGAGGATCAAGCGTAAGGATATGGCTTCTTATCAGAAGATCGTGCTAGCCTATATAGAGCAGGGCAAATATGAGCTTGCCAGAGATGAAGTTCTGGAGGGAATTGAAATTACCAAAAATGATCAGCTGAAGGAACTCTTGGTAACTGTTGACAACTACCTTCTCAAAGAAGATTATGATGCCTTGGTTGCACAAGCAGACGAATATACTTATCAGGAGAACTATGAGGATGCCATCGATAAATACAAAGAGGCAATCGATTTATTGCCTACCCAGTCAGCGGCGTATAAGGCATTGGCTCAGATTTATATCCAGAAGAAGGAATATAATACAGCGGTTACACTCCTGATGAATGCAGCCACGCTTACCAGTGATGAGGAGCTGCAAGAGCTTTTGTCTACAGCAAAAGCATTAAAGGAAGCAGAGGAAGAAAGAGAAAGTGTGCTTTCGGAGCTTTCACAAGCGATGGGAGAACTACAAATTGACCGGATTCTGACAATCATGGACACAAACATCTTTCAGGAGAAGATAACAGCCGAGACACCGGTATTTTATGGTACTGGAGAAGGTGATATCTCAAAAGAAGAAGGACTTATTATATATAATGCAAATCAGGTGTATTACGGTGATATCGTGAATGGTGTGAAGAAGGGTATCGGCATTTACTTTATACTGATGGAGAATACGAACGGATCAGGCTATTATTACTATAAAGGTGAATGGAGTAATGATTTACCGAATGGATCCGGAAGCGTGACAGAAGTCAGTAAAGAAGTGAAGAAGGAAGATGGTACTTTTACCAAGAAAACTGTGACGGATGGGATCTATTATAATGCATTGGAAGACGGAACGATGAAGAAGTCTTTCTATGAGGATGATAGTGAAACCGGATACCTTAACTATTCGGCACAAAATGGAATTCCCTTATCGAAAGGAACAATAAAGCAGGTACCAAGCCCGACACCCGCAACCAAATCCTATAGCATCGGAGAAGTATATCAAGGGAAGACTGGCACAGGGCAGGAGTATATGGCAGAACCCAATACAATCTGGGGAGTGGATCCCTTTATTCGAAAAAAGAAATAAGTATAAGAGTTCGCCCATGCTGGGCGAACATATAAAAGGACCTGTCACATTTGTGACAGGTCCTTTCTCGTGTGCCCGGTGGGCACATGATTTTAAGCAATTAATCTCGTTATGAGCGTTCGGCAAGAACGCATTTCAACTTTTGTAAATATGTAAACTATTCGATGATTCCTGCAAGCTTTGCAAGTTCTACAATCGTGTCCTTAGAGATTTTCTTTCCTTGATATTCAAGCAAATTGTCTTTATTGCCATTGAAAATATCAGTGGGCTCATATTTCTGAAGAATAATTCTTCCTTCATCAACAAAAATTTCTAATGGATCTCTCTCGCTTACATCCAATGTTCTTCTTAACTCGATAGGAAGGGTAATTCTTCCGAGCTCATCAAGTCTTCTTACGATACCTGTACTTTTCATAGTAGGCCTCCTTTTCTCAAGTGTATGGGGGAATAAAATAGATTGCTATCGACAATAACAGAGCAAATGCATCCTAGCTTACATTATTTGTAATAGCATAAAATAAGATATCATAGGATTTTTTCAAAGTCAACTAAAATAATTGTCAAAACATAGCACTATTTAAGCAATAAATGTAAATGGGATACAATTAATACCAAAAACGGTAAAAAAACAGAGGAATTTATACCATATTTTAGAATATAGTTATAATAAACATCATATAAACGGCTAAGAATTTTGTGACATTTTTGATATGAGAAAAAATGGGAAAGGTGAAAATTATGCTCAATTATCTCTGGGGTATTATGATTGTATTGGGGATTACCGTAGGAGTCCTTCGAGGAGAAATCGGAGAGGTCAGTCAAGCAACGATTAATTCTTCGAAGGAAGCAGTAGCCTTATGCATTACAATGTTGGGTATTATGGCAATGTGGACCGGAATCATGCAGGTCGCCAAAAAAAGCGGATTGATCGCTTCCCTTACGAAAGCATTACGTCCGTTTCTTCGGCTCTTATATCCCGATATCCCCAAGGATCATGTGGTGAATGAGTATATCGCTTCCAACATGATAGCAAATATTCTTGGCCTCGGCTGGGCTGCAACACCGATGGGATTGATGGCAATGAAGGAATTGAAAAAATTGAATCATGATTCTGAGGTTGCAAGCTGCGACATGTGTACACTTCTTATCATCAATATATCCTCACTGCAGCTAATACCGGTGAATGTGATTGCTTACCGCAGCCAGTATGGGTCAGTGAATCCGGCAGAGATTCTGGGTGCGGGACTGGTTGCGACCATATGCTCCACCTTTGTAGGGTTTGTCTTCTCCGTGATAGCAAGAAAATTAAGCTATCGTAACGGACATCGATAGGAGGATGACGCATGCGCTTTTTAATCTACATATCAGACTATATCATTCCGTTTCTGCTTTTTTATATTATCGGTTTTGGCCTTTTGAACAAGACCAATATTTTTGATGAATTCATACAAGGCGCAAAGGACGGGTTTAAGGTTGTACTGGATATTTTACCAACACTGATTGGTTTGATGGTCGCTATCGGCATCCTACGAGCTTCAGGGGCACTTAATATCGTGTCGGATTTTCTGCGACCGTTAACAAATCTTCTACACTTTCCCTCTCAATTGGTCCCGGTGGCGATCATTAAGATGTTCTCCTCCTCTGCGGCAACCAGTCTGGTTCTGGATATATTCAAGGAATATGGACCTGATTCTTACCTTGGCAGAATGGTATCGGTCATGATGAGCAGTACAGAGACAATCTTCTATACCTTAGCAGTATACTTTATGGCGGCCGGTGTGAAGAAGACCCGGTACACGTTGCTTGGCTGCCTGCTTACAACCCTGACAGGAATTATCATGAGCGTCATTATGACGAAGCTGGTGTTCTAGGGTTGAGAAGGACATAAACGTACTGTTGTTTTACTCGACTTGGAATCTGTGATATGATCAAGCTTATAAAGATCGAAGGAGATATGGCAAATGCATATCAGGTCATATTACAGAAGGGATGTTATGTATGGAGTCAAAGGATTTTGGTAGCAGGTTGTCAACCGTAAGAAAAGAAATGGGGATTACACAGGAACAATTATCAATCCGCTTGGGAGTGACCCCCCAGGCAGTCTCTAAGTGGGAACGAGGAGGCGGATATCCTGACATAGAATTGTTGTATTATCTCTGTGAGATACTGGGATGTTCATCAGACTACATAATTGGTTTGGAAGAACGAAAGATTAAGCTAACGGAAGATAATGACGAGGTCGCAGCGAAACAACTTCTTGATAAGGTCCTGGCAGAACCGTTAGTTATCGAAGCCGGGACTGGATTTGTTACTATGTTTACGGATGAATATCAGAACCGGTTCTCAAGCATTCGTTCCTTGAGAGAAAGCATGGCTGAGAAGTATGGGGTACTTCTTCCGGTGCTTCGTATTCGTGACAATGAAAACCTCAATCCATTAGAATATCGCATCCAAGCCTATGATCAGCTCCTATATAACTGTACATTAGTAACGCTTGAGGGTTTTACCTTCGACGAAATTTGCAGACAGCTTGAGGAAACCGTAATAAACTGCTTTGATAAGATTATGAACCGACAGATGCTGAAAACACTGATTGATAATGTGGAGATGAAATATCCTGCGGCGATAACAGGAGTAGTTCCGGATAAAATAAAACTGTCATTATTACAAGTAGTCCTGTCGGGCATAGTGATGCGTAAGAAATCTATTCGTAATTTACTGAAAATTATCGAGATCATGGAAGAGGAATTGGATAAGACCGGAGACACTGAGCAGTTGATTGAGACAGTGCAGACAAAACTCGGATTATAATAATGACCATAGGAATGAAAAGGATACCTGGAAAATGAAAACAGGTGTCCTTTTCATTTCTGGCAGAGGTCTATCAATTCTGTCTACTGATTCGGGGGGCTAAAAATTATCTGAATTATCTTTATATATAAAATAAAAAGA
>JAGFXQ010000296.1 GCA_017861355.1 Bacillota bacterium | reverse complement strand
GCTCTTTTTAAGATAGTGCCGTGTATTATGCATAAAGTGTTGTTTGGGAAAAGATATCTTTACCACCTGCCTGGTATTTGTTATAATATCAATCATTGGAAAATGCCTTTCATCTCTTTGAAAAGTGTAATAATTCTAGGACAGTAATATTATCATAACTGTGTTAAAGAAAGGTTGGTAATCAATATGAAATTTACGAAAATGCAGGGTTGCGGAAATGATTATGTCTATGTTGACTGCACCAAAGAACTGATAGATCATATACCGGAGACGGCAATCAAAGTTAGTGACAGACATTTCGGAGTGGGCTCGGACGGATTAATCTTAATACGACTTTCGGATAAAGCGGATTTTATGATGGACATGTATAATAATGATGGTTCCAGAGGCAAGATGTGTGGAAATGGAATTCGCTGTGTTGCTAAGTATGTATATGACTATGGCTTAACCGATAAAAAGCAGCTTAAGATTGAAACCTTAAGTGGTATTAAAATACTGGATCTAACCGTGAAAGAGGGTAAGGTTACCTGGGTAACCGTGGATATGGGGGCTCCGATCACGAAAGCTTCACTCATTCCGGTTAAGTCCGACAAAGAACTTCTGATTAAGGAGCCGATAATTGTTGGAGACCAGAGCTATGAGGTAACCTGTATATCGATGGGGAATCCTCATGCGGTTGTATTTGTTGAAGACACCTCTTCCCTGCCACTTGAGGCGATCGGACCGAAGTTTGAACATCATGAGATGTTCCCGGAGAGAGTGAATACAGAATTCATTCATGTTCTTGACCGGCAGCATATTCAGATGCGTGTGTGGGAGCGTGGCTCAGGTGAGACTTTAGCCTGCGGAACCGGAGCCTGCGCCAGTGTGGTAGCTTGCATTCTGAACGGACTGACCGATCATGAGGTAAATGTAAGCTTATTGGGCGGAGATTTGAAGATCCGCTATGATGAGAAGCAGAACACGGTATTTATGACCGGACCTGCGGTGAAGGTGTTTGATGGAGAGATTGAGCTATAGAATGAATTATTTACAATCGGATTAAAATATCAAAGCACCTAAATTATAATCTATAAAAAACTAATATTCCGTCTTGTATAATTTTACATTATAGGTTATAAATATTACAAGACAGCTCGTTCTGTGACGAGAGAATCTAGGATGATACAGAGAAGTATAAGGAACGTAAATGAAAAGAACACAGGAATGTCATCCGTTACAAAAATGATGATATATAAGTAGAAAGGTTGGTTGATCTATGTTCAAGATTAATGAGAATTATCTGAAATTACCGGGCAGTTATCTGTTTTCCACCATTGGAAAGAAAGTGAAGGAGTATAGTGAAGCAAATCCGGACAAGAAAATCATCCGTCTGGGAATCGGTGATGTGACACTTCCCCTTGCCCCGGCAGTGATATCTGCACTTCATACGGCAGTAGATCATATGGGCGTAAAGGAAACCTTTAAGGGCTATGCACCGGACTTGGGTTATGAATTCTTAAGAAAAGCGATAGCAGATCATGATTTTAAGACCCGCGGGGTTGATATCTCGATTGATGAGATTTTTATCAGTGATGGTGCAAAGAGTGATTCGGGTAATATTCAAGAAATCTTTGATGCGAATAATAAAATCGCGGTATGTGATCCGGTCTATCCAGTCTATGTGGACTCGAATGTTATGGCAGGAAGAACAGGCACCTATTCTATGGAGAGCGGCAAATGGTCCAATGTGATCTATATGCCCTGTACCAAAGAGAACAATTTTGCTCCGGCACTTCCGACGGAGATCCCGGATATGATCTATCTTTGCTTCCCGAACAATCCGACCGGCTCTACGATTACGAAGGATGCACTCCAGAAGTGGGTGGATTATGCCAATCAAGTCGGAGCAGTGATCATCTATGATGCTGCTTACGAAGCTTATATTTCAGAGGAAAATGTTCCGCATACCATCTACGAATGTGACGGTGCGAAGAACTGTGCTATTGAGCTGCGCAGCTACTCCAAGAACGCCGGCTTTACCGGTACCAGACTTGGCTTTACCGTAGTTCCTAAGCAGTTAAAATGTGGTGATGTATCTCTGAACAGCCTGTGGGCCAGAAGACACGGTACCAAGTTCAACGGCGCACCTTATATTACTCAGTTTGCAGGTGCTGCTATCTATACAGAAGAGGGCAGAAAGCAGACCATGGAGCAGATCGCTTATTATATGAATAATGCAAAGGTTATCCGGGACGGCTTGCAAGCTACAGGCTACTCGGTATCCGGTGGCGTGAATGCTCCCTATATCTGGCTGGAGGTTCCAAAGGGGATGAATTCCTGGGAATTCTTCGATTATCTGTTAACAAAGGCAAATGTGGTTGGTACACCCGGTTCCGGCTTTGGACCGAGTGGAGAGGGTTACTTCAGACTGACCGCCTTCGGTACCTATGAGAGTACATTGGAAGCAATTGAACGAATCAAGAAGCTATCATAAACAATTTCATAGGAAGGAAAGTTATGATGAAGCGGCATAGAGTATGGATACTTCTTCTGTTAATTACCTTTGGGATGACTGCATGCAAGAAGGAAGCGGATGTGAATTCGACCGATCTTGAGGCAACTGTTGCACTAACTCCAACGGAGGAACCAACGATAGCTCCGACCATAACGATAGAGAAACCAATCAACAGAGATTATCGGGTGGTGAACCAGACAATTAATTTGGAAGACCGAATCACAGGTAATTATCCGCAGATTAATGGCTTAATAGAGAGTGATAAAGAAGCCAAGATAAATCAACTGATCACGGAAGACATCATGTCATTTATCGAAGCCTTCAATGAGAGTGATGTTACGCTGGAGATTAACTATGATGTTCCTTGGAAAGGTGAGAAACTGTTAAGTATTCGTTACTATATGTACTATTATGCGGAGGGTGCAGCTCATCCGAATAATAATTACAAGACCCTGAATATTGATCTTGAAAATGAGAAAATCATACGTCTCTCCGATGTGGTCAATATTGATGAGAACTTTGCCAAGATTATGAGTATGAACAGTAAGTATAGTGGCCCTCTTGATCCCAGTCAGGACCTTGAGGATATGTTAAAGGACAATAAGTTGGGAATTGATGCAAAGACATTTCTGGAGAGTGATTCACATCAGGACTATTACAGTTCATATACTTACTTTACAGAGAATACCTTAGGCTTTAGTACCTCGGTGCCGCATGCTTTGGGGGACTATGCATTATTTGAAGTAAGCTATGCAGATATTAAAGATTATATTAAGAATACATCACCGATCTGGAAAGATTTTGAGGAAGCATTTTCAGGCAAACCTTCGACGAATGAGGAAGATCAATCGTCAACAGAGGATGTGATTTCTGAGAATGCTGCGTTAGAGATTACAGAAGCTGTCGATTTTCAGGAACTCGATAATAATCTGTGTGGAGAGAACGAGGAGCTGGTATTTGGCTTTCCGATCGCCGGCTCAAAGAAGCGGTTAGCCGTATGCATCGGTGGAACCAGTCAGGAATACATCACTTACCGTTTTGGAACAAAAGATAAGGTGGAGTTCGAATTTCCCGAGGAACAGTCTGATTCCTGGAATAAATTCATCTACTCCTATTATCTTCGTGGCGGTCAGAAGGAGAATGAGGGCCTGGATCTAAATTACCTCACCTTTGAGAATGATGGCTTTCAATATAAGATCTATCAAGAGACGGCAGCAGAAAGCGGGAAGACTGAGGTTGGTATTCTTGTGACGGACTTGGCTACCAATGTTGAGACAAAGATTGAAGGAATAGCAGAGGAAGCGGAAGGAAGCCTGATCACGCTGAGGGAGAATGATAAGATTAGCATTGAAAACTAAAACGGGTTATGATCTAGACCGAGAATATAGCGGAAATCATTAAAATAATGACAATGGGGATTGACATTTTTCAGTCCCCATATTATTATATGAATATACACCCCCCAGGGGTGGGGTAATAATATCGTAAACCAATAAGGAGTGATTACATGAATCAAAAGTTTAATGTTACCGGAATGTCCTGTTCTGCCTGCTCCGCTGCGGTTGAACGAGGTGTGGGTAAGCTGAACGGAGTCCATTCCGTGAATGTGAATTTACTTTCGAACAGTATGAACGTCGAATTTGACGATACGGTTCTTAATAATGACAGTATTATTGCTGCCGTTGTGTCAGCAGGGTACGGAGCAATGGAATATACAAGAGAGATTACCTCTACGAAGAAGTTGGAACAGGTAAATCCCGTTGAGCTGGAGCAGAAGGAGATGAAGACAAGGATCGTGGTATCCTTTGTGTTTTTGCTCCCGTTGTTATATCTGGCAATGGGACATATGCTGGGACTTCCCCTGCCAATGTCAGTTATGGGGCCGGAGAATGGAATTACCTTAGCCTTAACCCAGCTTCTGTTAACCCTACCGATTGTGTATGTGAATCGCAAGTATTTTCAGGTGGGCTTTAAAACTCTTTGGCGACGTTCTCCTAATATGGATTCTCTGATTGCCATCGGTTCCTCAGCTGCAATTCTATATGGGTTATTTGCAATCTACAGGATAGGCTACGGTCTGGGTCATAATGATACGGAGATGGTGAAGCACTATTTACATGATCTGTATTTTGAATCTGCGGGTACAATATTAACGCTGATTACCTTGGGAAAGTATCTAGAGGCCAGATCCAAGG
>JAGFXQ010000295.1 GCA_017861355.1 Bacillota bacterium | reverse complement strand
ACATTAATCCAGTTGTAGTTTCTGAATAAAGATGCTTAGATAAGAGGATCCATTCATAGAACAGCAAGAATTGGCAATGAACGCGTGAGGCTTCATTGCTAATTCTGTGTTGTAGGTCTTTCGAGGTTGTAAAAATTATTGTAACTATTCAGGCCAGGCTCGCAAATCCTGTGGATTTGTGAGCTGTATTGGATTAATCCAATAGAAATATCTATCAATAGCCCTTGGAAAGTAAACTTTCCAGGTCTATTAATAAATATTTCTGCTGGCCTGAATAGTAACAAATTATTTATAATTGCAAATGTTGAGTTATTTGGTATAATACTATATAATAGTAAGAAATATATAACAAACTATCTGTGGATGACATCGTTAGGTTAGAAAGAAACTGGGTGTGCCGGATAACATTAGGAACTTAGGAGGTAATCATTGTGAATAAGGAACCGGAGATCAGAAACACATATAAAATACATGAAAATGGCAAGGTTGGGGAAGTACAGATCGCGGATGAGGTCGTTGCTACGATAGCAGGCTTGGCGGCAGCAGAAGTGAAAGGCGTGTCGACAACCTCCGGAAATGCTACCAATGAACTTGCCGGTAAATTGGGAAAGAAAAATTTATCCAAAGGAGTTAAAGTACTGGTTGGCCCGGATGCAGTATCGGTTGATTTGGCACTTACCTTAGATTATGGATATGGTATTCCTGAGACTGCAAAGCAGGTGCAAGAAAAGGTGAAGTTGGCGATAGAGAATATGACCGGTTTACAGGTCAAAGAAGTTAACATCCGCATTGCGGGAGTTAACATCGTAAAAGAGTAAAACGATTCCCAAACAACCCTTAGAAACATCCTAAGGGTTGTTTATTCGTAAGAACAAAAGTTTAATATAAGCTGTAGTGTGTAAACAGATTAGGAGGAACCGAACTGTGACAAGAAGAGAAACCAGAGAACATATTTTCCTTATGTTATTCCGTAAGGATTTTCATGAGGTAAATGAATTAGATGAGCAGATAGAGCTATACATCTCTGAGCTCGAGAAGCCGACAATAGAAGAATATTCTTATTTAACCTCGCGCTTTCAGGCAGTAGTCAGTAAGCTGGAGGAGATTGATGCTATTCTGTCCGAGGCTTCCAGTGGATGGAAATTGAACCGTATGAGTAAGGTGGATCTGACAATTCTCCGTCTTGCTGTGTACGAGCTTCGTTTTGATGACGATATCCCGGGCAAAGTTGCAATCAATGAAGCGGTTGAGATTGCAAAGAAGTTCGGAGGAGACGAATCACCCAGCTTTATCAATGGAGTGCTTGCGAAGTTGGCATAGGGTGTTCGAGTCAAGGTAGTGAAGTGTTCGAGTCGAGGTTACGAGGTGTTTTGAGTATAGGAAAAGATTTTGACTTGCCTTTCCCTCACTCGGAATGCTGTACCAGCATCCTCACTCGGCCGGTCTGCGCAAAATCTTCTCCTATACTCAAAACACGGGTAGACTGTGAGAGATTCGATAGAAGTTTACACTGAATGAGTAACTTGTAAGCTGGTAATAGAATACGTGGACTTTAGCTCCATATACTTGAGTATGCGTTTCGCAAGGTGATAGAGGTATACTAGGATTGGGTAATTAGATGATTAAGTATGTGATTCGTAAGATAGGTGCTTGTTCGCAAGCTTTACCGTGGAGGATGTATGGGACAGGCTTATTCGGTTACTGAGATTAATCAATACATTAAGAATTTATTTATGAGAGATCGTCTCCTGAGTTCTATTTATATTAAGGGAGAGGTCTCGAATTGCAAATATCATACCTCGGGGCATATTTATTTTACACTTAAAGATGCTCAGGGGCAATTGGCATGTGTAATGTTTGCTGGACAGCGTAAGGGTCTGACCTTCAAGTTGGAGGAAGGACAGAGTGTGATTGCTTATGGCAGTGTGAATGTCTATGAGCGTGATGGTAAATATCAGCTTTATGCCAGTGAGATTGTACTGGACGGACAGGGCATACTATATGAGAAGTACGAGAGATTGAAGAAGCAGTTGGAAGAGGAAGGACTCTTTGACCGGGCACATAAGAAGCAGATACCGCCATATCCCAGAAAGGTTGGGATTGTAACGGCATCCACCGGTGCAGCAATCCAAGATATTGTAAATATCTCAGGAAGGCGTAATCCTTATGTTCAGTTAGTTCTCTATCCGGCACAGGTGCAGGGTCAGGGCTCAGCGGAAAGCGTTGCAAAGGGTATAGCAATACTCGATAAGCTTGGTTTGGATACAATTATCGTTGGCCGAGGCGGTGGCTCGATCGAGGATCTATGGGCATTTAATGAGGAGATTGTTGCAAGAGCAATTTATCATTGTAATACACCGATTATCTCAGCGGTTGGTCATGAGACGGATGTGACGATAGCAGACTTTGTATCGGATCTGCGTGCACCGACTCCGTCAGCAGCAGCGGAACTGGCAGTCAATGATTATCAGGCTTTTCAGGTTATGGTTCATGATTATTCACGTAAGCTGACCAGGGAGTTACAGCAGAAACTGAATCAGTACCGTAGCAGAGCGAATCAACTGAAGCTTCGTTTGTTTTATGCCAGTCCTGCCTATCAGATAAAGCAGAAGAGGCAATTCCTCATGGATGCTGAGCAGAAACTACAGCAGAGGATGAACCAGAGTCTGAAGGAGAAAAGGCATCGTCTGGAGCTCTATATAGCGAAGCTGGAGGGGTTATCACCTCTGTCAAAGCTTAGTAAGGGATATGCGCTAGTGGTCGGCGAAGATAACAAACCAATCCAAAGCATCAACAAAGTTAAGAAACAGGAGATGTTAACCATCTCACTTCTGGATGGTGATATTAAGGCAAGAGTCGAAGATCTATATGAGAAGAGTAGAATATAGATAGAACATTTATAGATTTGGTTCGTTTTTACAAAGTATTGTATACAGGTTGTGAGAAAGGTAAGGTTGATCCTATGGCAGAGAAAGAGATGAAATTGGAGGAATCCTTTGATCAATTGAATCATATTCTGGAGGAGCTTGAGAAACCGGAGATTACTCTGGAAGCTTCCTTTTCCTTATATCAGGAGGGTATGAAGTTGTTAAAGTCCTGTAATGATTCTATCGACAAGGTTGAGAAAGAACTGATCGTGCTAAGTGAAAATGGAGAAGCGAATGAACTTTGAGCAGGAACTGAAGGAGAAAGTAAGAAGGGTTGAGGAAATTCTGACGGAATTAAGTCCGAAAGAAGAAGGCTTTCAGAAGTTGATTATGGAAGCGATGCGATACGCTCTGATGGCGGGAGGAAAGCGCTTGAGGCCTGTTCTGATGGAACAGACTTATCAGCTTTTTGAAGGTGAGAAGGCGACACTAGTGGAGCCTTTTATGGCGGCGATCGAGATGGTTCATACGTATTCCTTAGTCCATGATGATCTTCCGGCGATGGATAATGATGATTATCGCAGAGGAAGGAAGACTACTCACGTTGTATATGGAGAAGCAATGGGCATCCTCGCAGGGGATGGCCTTCTTAACTATGCCTTTGAGACAGCTTTAAAGTCTTTTCATGTGATAGATCAAAATGATCCTATGGCAGTACAGCAATACCATAGGGTAGCAAGAGCAATGCAGGTCTTTGCTGCAAAAGCAGGTATCTACGGAATGATTGGCGGACAGGTCATCGATATGGAAGAGAACAGTGGAGATACCTCAAGGAACCGTTTGGACCTTATGTATCGTCTAAAGACCGGAGCCTTGATCGAAGCTTCGATGATGATTGGTGCTATCTTAGCCGGTGCATCCGAGGAGAATATTAATATAATGGAACAGATTGCCGGTGATATCGGACTGGCATTTCAGATAAAGGATGACATTCTCGATGTGACCAGTACCCCGGAGAAACTCGGTAAACCGGTTCACAGCGATGAGAAAAACGAGAAGATCACCTATGTTACTCTGATGGACTTAGAAAGTGCCAATCAGGAAGTGAACCGCATCTCGATGCGTGCGATGCAGAACTTTGAAGCTCTGCCATATAAGAATGAATTTCTAAAGCAGCTGATTTCTATGCTGATTAATCGTGAAAATTAACAACTGACAGATAGATAGGAATAAAATTATAGAAGAAATGAGGTGTTAACGCTTGCCAAAGCTTTTGGATAATATTAATCAGGCAAATGATATCAAGAAAATAAAAGAGCAGGATTATAACAAGTTAGCGGAGGAGATCCGCAACTTTTTAATACAGAATATCAGTAAGACCGGAGGCCATCTTGCCTCCAACTTAGGTGTTGTTGAATTGACTATGGCATTGCATCTTTTCCTTGGTTTTCCACAGGATAAGCTGGTCTGGGATGTAGGTCATCAGGCATACATTCACAAGCTGTTGACCGGAAGAAAGAATCTGTTCTCCACCCTAAGGCAGATGGATGGTTTGAGTGGATTTCCAAAGAGAGAAGAAAGCTGTTGTGATTCCTTCGATACCGGACACAGTTCAACTGCAATCTCTGCAGCGCTTGGTTTAGTGAAGGCGAGAGATTTGAGTGGCGAAAATCATAAAGTAGTGGCTGTACTTGGTGATGGAGCACTTACCGGTGGTATGGCATTTGAAGCAATCAATAACGCGGGAAGATTAAAGACGAATTTCATCATTGTATTAAATGATAATAACATGTCGATCTCAGAAAATGTCGGAGGACTGGCAAATTATCTG
>JAGFXQ010000294.1 GCA_017861355.1 Bacillota bacterium | reverse complement strand
GCTGGACGGTTCTTCTTCATATAGATTGGAGTATAATAAGCATCTTTTGCACCACTTTGCAGTAGAAGCTCTGTGGTATATGCAAGTGCTTCCCCGGGACAATCATCGATATTTGCTTCCAATACCCAGACCTGATCCTCTAGGGTGGATTGATCTGTCTTCGTGGGTTCTTCAATCAGCATAGCTCTCAACAGGCCACTTGCACCGGCATAATTACGTTTCCCGGCACCAAGACCGATTCTTAATACTTTCATTTCCTTTGGCAAAGCCTCCTTCGTCCGGATGGCTGCCACGATGGCTGCACCGGTAGGAGTAATGAGCTCACCCTGCACATTTGTAATATGAAGGGGCAGCTGATGCTCGGAAGAGATATTAATGACTGCCGGAACCGGAATGGGAAGCAATCCATGCTGGCAGTTGATGAAGCCGGTTCCTTCGTACATCTCGGAGACTACAACATCCTTGATCTTCAGATTATCGAGACAGATTGCCGCTGCGACAATATCTACGATTGAATCGATCGCTCCAACCTCATGAAAATGTACTTCATCAATGGATTTGCCATGAGCCTTCGCTTCCGCAACTGCTACGATATAAAAGACCCGTTTCGCAATCGTTTTCGCATTATCCGAAATAGAAGAGTTGTCTATGATATCATTAATGATCGCCAGATTACGATGATCGTGGTGACCGAATTGAATCGGGGAGTGACTATGTTCTGAGGGCTGAGCTTTCAGTTTTAGAACCGCCTTCCCACGGGAAAGCTTCGAGACGGAGCTGATGGTGTGACTGTTCTCGTGTGAATGACCATGAGAATGAGCATTATGGCCATGCGAATCCTCGTGTGCGTGACTGTCTAGAAGATTATGAGTATGGTCATGGGAATGGAATTCAGAGCCTTCACCGATTTTTATCTGATAACCTTCTACATTGAGGCTTTGCAGGCCTTTCATTAATACTTCCTGGTCTGCGCCCAGATCAAGTAGGGCTGCTACCGTCATATCACCACTGATACCGGAATAACATTCCAGATATAATGTTTTATTGTTCATTGAAGTACTCGCTTTCTTGGTATGGATAATTGAAAAATTGTTACAGTTCAGCCTTCAACTTCATTCCTAGTCCTATGCGTTAGTCATGGAAGGCTGAACTGTAACGAAAATATTAGTTACCTTATCGCTCTTTTTGGATTTTTTAACCTATTAATACTTTGGATATTATAACATAGAAGAGATGGAAAACGCAATTTATGAATCGTAGAGCTATGAATGAATAGTATCTGATCAATGGTGACTGAAGTGGTATTCTGATCTATTGCAATATACAGCTTACATATAAAATACGATATTTATAATCATCAATATACAAAAAAATACAAAATCATCGCGAAAGGTTTACAATCCGGGCTAAACATAGTATAATGTGAACTAGTAATTAAGAGGAGAGGTGATAACATGTTACGTATTTATATATGTCCGAACTGTTATAACTTTAGAATGGTTTCCAGGAAACCGGATGCTATTTGCTTCCATTGCGGTACAGTACTAGAAAGCTGCGATGTCAATTACGACACTTACATGAATATGTCAGAGGCAGATCGAAGCGAATTGAAGAATAAATATAAGATAAGAATGAGTCAAGCGAATGAAATAATAAAGGATTGCTGACAGAATATAGTAACACAAAAGGAAGAGCCTTTGTTTATGAGAGAATATCTCATGATTTAGGGTTCTTTTTATATGATATGAAAAATTGAGTAGTGATAGGAGAAGAGCATGAAGAAAATCAGTGTGTTACAGGTAAATAAGTTTTATTATCCACATACTGGTGGAATAGAGAAAGTCGTGCAGCAATTAGCAGAAGGCTTAAATGATAAAACGAATATGGATGTCTTGGTTTGTATGGAAAAAGGCAAAACGAAGACGGAAATCATCAATGGGGTCAATGTAATAAGGGCAGGCAGTCTGGGAGTATTATTCTCGGTTCCGATTTCAATCATTTTTTTATGGAAATTGAAGAGACTATCAAAAGAAAAGGATGTTATGCATTTCCATATGCCATTTCCGGTTGGAGATTTAGGCTGTCTGTTATCCGGGTTTAAAGGAAAAGTTGTCGTATGGTGGCATAGTGATGTTGTCCGACAGAAGCTTCTTATGAAGTTTTACCGCCCTATTATGGAGAAATTCTTAAGGAGAGCGGATGTAATCATCGTTGCAACCCAAGGGCATATTGACGGATCTGACGTTCTTCCGAAATATAGAGAAAAGTGCGTCATCATTCCATTCGGAGTGGATCCGATGATATGGGAAAAATCGAGTGAATACTTGCGAGAACAAATCCCAACAAAGCGAGAGAATGTTCAAATGCTTTTTGTTGGCAGACTCGTATATTATAAAGGTTGTGATGTGCTTCTGGAAGCATTTCGTTCTGTAACAGGAGCGGAATTGACTTTAATCGGTAGTGGAGATCTCGAAGCAGAGCTAAAGGAGAGAGCAAAACAAGCAGGTATTGAAGACCGGGTTCATTTTCTTGGTGCTGTTGACGATGAGCAATTGAGTCGTGCATTTGCTGATTGTGATGTGTTTGTCCTTCCCTCCGTCTTGAAAAGTGAAGCTTTCGGATTGGTACAGATCGAAGCAATGGCCTATGGTAAACCGGTGATTAACACCAACCTTCCCAGTGGTGTTCCTTATGTCAGTCTTGACGGCATTACCGGACTAACCGTTCCCCCAAGTGATAGTAAGGCACTGTCAGCTGCAATGCAGTGGATGGTTGATCATGAGAGTGAGAGAATGGAAATGGGCCGAAAAGCGAGGGAACGTGTGGAAGAGTGTTACCGAATGGAAGATATGCTAAATGGTGTACTCAAGGTATATGAAGCCTGAAGACAGTATTCTTTCGTTTATTTTTCTTGCCATTCTATAAAGATATAGTTTATGTTGTTTTTATTGGAATAGTTCGTTATAATTTATGGTAGCTGTCATAGTTCGACTATATTTTAACTAAAGGGGGAGCCCTTATTGAATATTACTTTTGATGCCCAGTTATTAATGAAGGGCGAGATAACCGGAATTGGCTGGTGTGCCGAGAATATTCTGCATTGCATGCCACAATATCAAAATAATCTGACATTAAACTGTTTTACCTTAGGATATAACGAGAATCAATTCGGGAATGTTCTTAAGTATAGAGAGCTAGGCTATAAAATTGAAAAATGCGGTTGGTTTCATGATGTAATATATCGGATACTCTGTAATCTGATACCTGTTCCGTACTCCCTGTTTTATCATAAGAGAACAGATATCACTATATTTTTTAACTATATCGTTCCCCCGGGAGTTAAGGGTCGGAAAATAACATTTGTATATGACATGGCTTTCAAATCATATCCGGAGACCGTTCGGTATAAAACGAAGCATATGTTGAATATAGGATTACAAAAATCTTGTAAGCGAGCAGACAAAATCATTACGATTTCTGAGTTTAGCAAAGGTGAGATAATACGATATCTTGGGATATCAGAGGATAAAATAGTTGTTATGCCCTGTGGAGTGGATTTTACAAAATATCATCCAAATTACACTATGGATGAGGTTGATGAAGTAAAAAAGAAATATCATATCACAGAGGATTATCTCTTATATCTGGGAACTCTGGAGCCCAGAAAGAATATTATCAGATTGATTCAAGCTTATGCACAGTTGAAAGCTGCGAATTCCAGGATACCGAAATTAGTATTAGCCGGTAGGAAGGGTTGGATGTATGATAGTATCTTTGCGACAGTGAAGGAGCTTCAGCTTGAAGATGATTTGATCTTTACCGGTTATATCGAAGCACAGGAAGCCCCTATCTTAATGAAGGGAGCACTCGCTTTTCTGTTTCCCTCTCTCTATGAAGGTTTTGGAATGCCTCCTTTGGAAGCAATGGCATGCGGTACACCGGTGCTGGTATCAAATGCAGCATCTTTGCCCGAGGTAGTTGGTGATGCGGGGGTATATGTAGATCCGATGTCAACGCAGAGCATACGAGAGGGAATTGAATATTTGCTGGAGAGTGAAGACTTGAGATCTGATTTGTCAAGAAGAGGGATGGAGAGGGCTCAACTTTTTTCCTGGGACCGATCCGCTGAAATTGTTGATCAAGCGATAAGAGAGTTGAAATAGAATGATTAAATTTCTATAATTGAGCTGCTACCTGCAGCGTGGAGGATGAATGAAGATAGCGTTCGATGCACAACTGTTATTTGAAAAACAAAAAACAGGAATAGGTTGGACAGTTGAGCATTTACTCAAGAATATGGAATTGAAGAATGACAATGAGTATTCCTTGAATTATTTCTCCCTTCACCATCGCAAAGAAAAAAGGGAAATAATGAAGGAGTTTCATCGATTAGGATATCGTCTTAATTCTTGCGGATGGATCCATAATGTGATCTATCGTAAGCTATGGACCAGAATACCAATCCCTTATTCTCTTCTGTTTGGGAGAAAGCAGGAGATTACGCAATTCTTTCACTTTGATATTCCTCCCGGTGTCCATGGAACGGCAGTTACTTTTATCTATGATATGGTTTATAAAGCGTTTCCGGAGACGATTCGCAAAGAAACCCTGGATACGTTAGATCATAATCTGTCCAGAGCCTGTGACAAGGCAGATCATATCATTACAATCTCAGAATTCAGTAAAAATGAGATTATGAAGTATATGAAGGTCCCCGCAGAAAAGATATCGGTAATGCCCTGCGGCGTGGATCATGATAAGTTCCATCCGAATTATTCTGAGGATGACATTGCCAAAGCCAAAGAGAAATATGGTATTCATCAGGAATATATTCTTTACCTCGGAACCTTAGAGCCAAGAAAAAACATTGTAGTACTAATCGAGGCTTATGCAAAGCTTAGAGAAGAAAACAAAAGCTGTCCCAAACTGGTTTTGGCTGGGAAAAAGGGATGGTTATATGATGAAATATTTGAAAAGGTGATATCCTATCACCTAAGTGATGATATTATATTTACCGATTATGTCGGTGTCGATGATGTTCCACTACTATTAAATGGTGCTACCGTGTTTGTATTTCCATCCATCTATGAGGGCTTTGGATTGCCTCCATTGGAAGCGATGGCATGCGGTACTCCTGTGATTTGCTCGAATGCGGCTTCCTTACCGGAAGTAGTAGGAGATGCAGGAATATTGGTGGATCCTTATTCGAGCGATGAGATGAAAAATGCGATGCAGCATATACTAAGTGATGATAAGCTGTATAGGGGATTAATAGATAGAGGTATTAGACAAGCTGCCCAGTTCTCTTGGAAGAATTCTGCGATACTACTGACTAGCATTTTAAATGATTTATATAACAAATTTTATAAATAAATATGTACAATAATATAATAAATATTAGACAAATGGAAGGTAAAAGGCTATGGAGAGAATTTCAATTGCTAATCCGGTTTTTAACGGGAACGAAAAAAAGTATATTAATGAATGTGTTGATACTGGATGGGTGTCAGCGAATGGTCGTTTTGTCAGAGAATTTGAAAATAAATTTGCTGAATTCTGTGGTTGTAAGTACGCATTATCCTGTTCTAATGGTACTGTATCCTT
>JAGFXQ010000293.1 GCA_017861355.1 Bacillota bacterium | reverse complement strand
AGTTTGTAAGGGGTACTGCAGAAGGTAATATCATAATTATAATTTACCCGTTCCGTATTTTTCGAATACCAATCAATCATATGATTAGCATATTTTATCGCATCCACACCATAGGTATCCTGGGAGGAGGATATATATTGGTAAAGTGTGTCCTGATTCCAACTTACCAGATAGGAAAAAATATCTATGGATCGATTCCGATCAGTCCATGAAGGATCCTTCTGATGATAAAATAATTTGGCAGCCTCATCCGTTAACAAAAAATCATAAATCTCCATGATTCTTTTCATTTTCTCATCGCTGACCTTAGCACTAAAGTAGGATTCGGACCAATGCAGGCTCGACGTAAAACGATACCGATTCCCGTCACTTGTTTTCCATGGCGTCATAACAACGATCTTATCCATATAGTCCTTATTGTTTTTGATTTTATTCCAATATTTTATTAGACTGAAATATTGACAGCTGATTGCGCCGCACTTCCCGTCCGTAAACAAAGAAAATGCTTCATTTATCGTACGATACGGAAAATTCTTATCAAGCAGGCCAAGGCTGTACAGATCCTTTGTAAAATTCAAGGCAGCACCCGCTTTTTTAGAATCATATACCGGTATCCACTGATTATCCTCCTGCATCCACCCACGCTCCACATTCGACAGCTCGGGAAATATACTAAGATAAATTGCTTCCAATGTATTTAAATTCTCTGTAGCGAGGCCGATCGTATCCTGTTTTCCGTTACCGTCAAAATCCGCCTGCGTAAATGCTTTCAGAACCGTTTTAAACTCCTCGCTGCTTTGGGGCATGGAAAGATTTAATTCCTTCAACCAGTCCTTGCGCATAACAATACAACGATCCAGCGCCCATAGTTTTTCATCCGAGTAGGTAAGTCGCGGAATAAAATAGAAGTTTCCTGAATTATCCTGAAAATTCTGGTTATAATCCAACTTCATATAGCTCTGGAGCTCCGGGTATTCACTCAGATCTGAAGGAATTGGGCGGATTTTCTTTTGCTCAACCCATGCTGAGTAGGTAGATGACCCAATGATATCATGGACAATGATATCCGGCAGGCTATCGGCTGCGGCCATCTTAAGGTATTCCTGCGTCCAATTCGTATAATTCACATCGATCGGTATAAACTTCACATTAAATTTATTTTCAATGGTGGTGAGAACTTCATCTCCGTCAAAGCAATCCTGAATCCCCCACATACCGATACTGATCTCCATCGGCTCCTCCGTCTCATTCCCCTGCTTGGATTGCTTATCGTAGAATCCCTCCGTTGAGGACTTCTTTAATAAGCCTGCAATAAAGCCAACGCAAATCAACATAATTAAGACTAGAAATGCAGTGAAAGTAATGCGAACATTAAGTTTCATAATCGTGCTCCTCCATCTGGCATATTGTTATATCCAAAACGTTCTTTTGTACCAGCAACTTTATTATAACCGAAAACGACTTAGTTACAATATGTACTATATTTAGTTATCCATATCCTTTATTTACTTTTTCTTTGGTCCGGATTGCAAGGATGACCTATTCTTATATTTTACCGAAAAAACGTCAAATCGCTTGCTTTCTGTGTTTTTTAACCCATATAATATAGATAACTAATACAAAACCGGGGAGGGATTTGAATTAATGTCTAGTTTTAAACAATTACCGTTATTTTCACAAATCATATTGCTGACCTTAATCAGTATTATTGTATTCACCGGCTTTTTTAATTTTTATACCCAGAATACCGAAAAGCAGTATAAAAATCGCAGCACAGATTATACCAATAAAATCATCTATCAAACGGAACTGACCATAAATTCAAACTACTCCTCCTTAACCAAAATCTTGCAGTTCATATCCTATCATGATGATATTCAAAGCTTTCTGCTTGAGCAGAACAACGAAAAAAAATATAAATATTACAAAAAGATGAATACCAACCTAGCCAGTATCATGATGCTGAATAACCACATTTATGATGTGATCATCTATGACAATGACGAAAATGAGTACTCCTTAAGTGATAATGATTATACACTTCCCAAATACTTTAACACTTTCGATTCCGTCGGTCTTAGCTCCTGCCTCTACAACGCGGATTTAGACCATTATTATTTTGTAATGCACTACCCTATCAAGTCGATTAATGCAAATAAGAATGCCAATCAAAAGATCGGTGATGCTTACTTGATTCTATCGGATACCGCTTTCCTGGATCAAGCAAACCAGAATTTTAATAAGACCAGTTCCATCTTATACTTAATGGACAGCAATAATCAGATTTTCTGGAGCAACACCAGTAAGGATTTCTCCAGCTTATCTGATCTTAAGGCTTCCGGTTACAGGGATTACAAAATTACAACCATAAAGGAGTGTGGCTTGAAAATCATATCCCTTACTAAGCAGGAGGAAGAAATCTACAGCCTGATCAATATCCAGAGATCCTATCTGACCATACTGATCCTTGTTGCCATTATCATATTTTCCCTGTGGATTGTCTTAATCATTAATACGGTCGCCCCACTTTATACCTTTGTACGTTTTATCAGCTCCATTAAGGAAGGCGATTTAAGCACACTGAAAAAGAGAGTACATTTGGAAGGATATAAAGAAATAGCGATCATCTCTAAAGAGACAAACGAAATGCTTGAACAAATTGATGATCTGACCAATACGGTACTAAATACTAACAGCAAGCTCTATAAGATAGAAATACAAAAGCAGCAGGCTAATCTTTCCTATCTTAGGAGCCAAATCAACCCGCATTTTTTATATAACACCCTCGAGTGTATCAAGGGAATCGCCGCAGAGCATAAGCAGCCTGAGATTGTGGAAGCAGCAAAGGCTCTCGCCACGATATTCAAATATAGCATCAAGGGCTCGGATCAAGTTCCCTTTCGAGATGAAATTAAGATCATAAAAAATTACATCAGCATTCAAAAGCTTCGCTTTGAAGACCGATTCTATGTTGAGTATGATATCCACCCGAATTGCTATGATGTCATCATCCCAAAAATGATACTCCAGCCCATTGTGGAAAACGCTATCATACATGGGATTGAAGGTACCAGAGACACCTCCAGACTATTCATCTTTGCCTACCTGACAAAGGACCAAATGATAATTCGTGTAAATAATACAGGAGTCCCCATCGCTTTGGAACGTTTGCAGCAGCTGCAAAAAGATCTAACTGATTTTTCAGAGCTTAACGATTTTACCGAATCACCGGTACAAATCTCAAGAGAAAGCTTAGGGATTAAAAATGTAAATGAAAGAATAAAACTAATTTGCGGAGATAGCTTCGGTTTAACTATAAACAGCATGGAGGATGGCAGTACTACCGTAACCATTGCCTTACCATTGAACGTGAATCCCGAAAGCAGTGAATAAGTATCCCCATTACTAAACATACCAGAAAGGACAAACTATGAGCTATAATGTCGTATTAGTTGATGATGAAAAAATGGTTCTTAACTCTCTCGCCCTAGCCTTTGACTGGTCGGCTACTGATTTTAATGTGATATCTACCTTTCAAAGCAGTCAGGAAGCTTTGGAGCAGATTCTGATTTTAAAGCCGGAGGTAGTTTTCACCGATATTCGAATGCCGGAACTGGACGGCCTGCAGCTTATGGAGGAGGTTCTAAAGAAGCAACCTCAGACAAAATTCGTTATCATCAGTGGCTATGAAGATTTCAGTTATGCAAAAAAGGCATTGACTTTGGGTGCAGTCGGTTATTGTGTAAAGCCACTGGAGGACGAGGAAATTCTAACCCTCCTGGAACAAATTCACTCCTCTATTCAGGAAGACAATCGATACTTTAATACGATCTTTCACTCCATGCTGTACAAGCCTGTGAACGAAAACATATCCCGATTTACCAATTACCTGCTTCATGTGAAGGGCTGTGAGCCTGAAGTCGCCATCGCAGCAAGCATACACGACATGAGTTCTGAATTTGATGGGTACGTTCACTATTACAAATTACAGTTTGAAGCGGACACCTATCTCTATATTATTGAAAACTATAATTTTTTAAATTCCATTGGCTTTACCAGAAGGATTAAACAACTGCTGCTCAAGGAACAAATCATCAATTTTTGTTATATACCTGCAACCTTAAATGATAACTTTTATAATCAAACAGAGGAACTGCTGGATTGTATTTATTCTTATTACTTAAATTCCATCGATATTACAAAAAACAATTTTTTAGTTCCTCAGAAAAAGCCAAAGACGGAATATGTTAATCTATTAAATACGGAAGCTAGCAAAAATGAGGTAAGAAATGTTCTTTCGTTATTAAAAAACTATCCTACCCTTTATCCTGTCCAGGAACGGACCATACACGATGTAATCAAAATATTTCATATAACCGTATCTATGATACAGCGTGTGGGTCAATCCTACCCCGAGGAACCGATTTATACTCCTTCCGAGCTAATAAGAAGGTTTCCCAAGATTGATTTAGTGTTCCATCATCTTATTCAACAACTTAGTAAAACCTACAGTTCGAATACTCTTGTCAATATAGATTTGATCAAAAATGATACGATGAAAAAGATTATCGAGTTTATTAATCAAAACTTTACAACAGCTCTATCCTTTCAGGATATCTGCAAAACGTATACGATCAATCCGAGTTATCTCAGCCAGGTATTTAAAAGAGAGCTTGGTACAACCTTTACTAATTATATTAAGGATTTACGAATTCATTATGC
>JAGFXQ010000442.1 GCA_017861355.1 Bacillota bacterium | reverse complement strand
AACACGATATTATCTTTATTGTTTGATATATCCGCAAGGATAGTGTCATTTCCATAACCACGGCTAAACTTGTATATATCATTGCCACCTCCACCGGATAAGGTATCGTTACCTGCTCCTCCGTCGAGAATGTCATTGCCGCTATCACCAACAAGGGTATTCGCGAGTTCATCGCCGATTAATGTATCGTTACCATTTTCCATAATTAAATCCCCCCTATACTTTAGACAAATTCACTTTGTATAGATCTATAGCTGCCAGAAAGTTTCTATTTTTACAAATCCGGACAACCGGTAAAGTTACTTACTGTCAGCAATGTAATACAGAGGATTAGTTTTTATATAAAATTAAATTTCATTTGGAAGCTCAACATATTTATATATCAATGATTTCGCTGGCAAAATCCCTTGAGACAATTTCTTCAATAGTATATTTGAATTTAATTTTCAAAGTTACAATAAAATTTAACCATTCTTTTAATTTTTCTTTATCATCTATGTCAGGATATATTCTATACCTGCATTCCACCTTAAACGGTACTCCTAAAAAATTTTGATACGGGATAACTACTGAAATTATTGGGTAATTGTTCATTTTTCCTATCTAAAAAAACCGATGATATTTCATCATTATTTATACAGTTTAGCTCTAAACATACAATTCTCTTAGCTATTGTTTTAGCTTCGAAGTCTATTTTGCTAATGTTTGCAGTAATTTTCGGAATAATATCTATACTAATAGCTACTCCTGTACCTACATTCTTGACTTTGTAGACAGCAATAAGTCTGCTTTGTATAGAGATTCTATTTTCTGGCGGAATATAAAACACTCTTGGTTTCTCTAAAAACACTTTTTCAATGCTAAGATATGGCAGTGGTTGATTTGCCAATTCCCTCCCTTTAGCCATTTCCAACAATTGTTTTTGACTCCAAAACTCTAAATACAAAAACCACTCCAGCATTTGCGGTGTGGTTTTTGTTTACTGTGTTTATTCTGCATATGCAAAAGCCATAAGGTCGCTAAAGTAATGAAAAATACTTAAATTGATTCAACCTACAGATTATACATTCTGCTACTTTTTTTAAAAATCCTTCATAATTTACCATCTTTCTGCCTTTTTAATTTAATTTTCCCTGAATAATATAGAAGGCTGAAGAACTTAAATCATACTCTTTAATGATTTCCGCTCTTGGTTTTCCGTTTAAATACAGTTGGACCATTTGGTTTTTGAATTCGTCTGTAAAAGCTCTGCGTTCTCTTCTCGTCATAGGTTCCTGTTCTAGCATGTAAAAATACTTTTATATTTATTTTTATTGTATAATAACGCATTCTCTGTTTTATGATTATTCGCACTTTCTTTTGATATATGCAATTTTGATTCGAACCTACGACCCTCTCATTACGAATGAGATGCTCTACCAGCTGAGCTATACCGGCGCTGACTCGCTATTTATTTTACCTGCTATATCAGAAAAAGTCAAGCGGGACACATTTCTTTCCTTATTCCTATAACCCACACCATTTCCAATACGGATAAGCGATAAGCACGAGAAATATACCGGTAACAAACATACGGGGAAGCATTACTCTGATTATTGAGCCTAATGACATATAGCCGAAAGAATACACATACAGCAATACGGCATATTCATACGGGAATAAATACTGATCTACGCCATATTTGAAAACATACACAAGTAAATACGGATGAATTCCTAATTGGATGGCAATCTCAGCAATGGTCGTGGTAAACATCGCCACTGCCGCTAACGGTGTTAGGAAAAACTTCAAGATCACTCCGAAGAAATAGACACACATATAGGTATACAGCGAACTTCCTTGGAGAAGCGGAATTAACGTATTGGCCGCCAATTTAACAATGCCCGTCTGTCCTGCAATCGGACCGATTGACATCGCTCCAGCCACGAAAAACACCATTGAGAAATTAATCTTGTTCAAATCTTGTATTTTCAGAACGCCTACTCCGGGTATAAACGCGGCAGCGGCAACTATCATCAGCACCCAACCGACATCAACTTTATGAAGAAAATCGGTCACCATTAAGAGAAGGGCAAGGCCAAGAAAAAGAGCAGCTTTCTTTTCTTGCGCTGTCATGGAGCCCAATTCCTGATAGCGTTCTTTGATCACTTCCAACGAATCAAATTCCTTGTCCGGTTTAATCGTCGCAAATAAAACTAACAGGGCAAGAAAGCTATAGATAACACCAATAATCGCATTATGAAGAGCAAATTCACCCCAGGTAATCATCGTGCCCGTTACTTTTGCTACGAGTCCCATTGCAAGCGGTCCATCGCCTGCGCCGGTAAGGTAACTAAGCTTTGGACCGGCTACGGCAAGAAACGCTCCCAGCATAATCCCTGATGCGGTTCTCGATTGTGGTTCAAGCTTCAAAGCTTGACAAATTGCAACCCCAATGATAGCAAACAGGGCGGCCTTCCCAATAATGGAAGGGATAAGAGGAGCGACTACAAGACCGCCTAGCATTAAACCAATGATGGTACGTTTATAAGATCCGCCGGTAATTAGAATGGCCTTGTATGCTACCCTTGATGCCAAGCCCGTCGTCATCATCATGGCAGTTAGAATTAAACCGCCAAAAGAGATCCAAGGAACATTGGTCAACCATGGGGAAAAAGCGTCCTTTGCCGTTGCTACACCGACAACAATATAAAGGACGGGCAAGATAAAACCGACGACAACTTCAGGGATAATTCCAAACACCCATGACGCTACAGCCCATGACGTTATCGCTAAAAATTTCAAGATAGGTTTCGTTAACACCGGAGTTGCGGGCATCAAAAAAAAGATCAGAGGAACACCAAATGCAATGATC
>JAGFXQ010000076.1 GCA_017861355.1 Bacillota bacterium | reverse complement strand
ATCGGCAAGTTGGTGGATTATATTAGTTCTTTTACCAATATAATAAATGGAATATTTGGCAGTTATGTGTCAGTTTGTGTAGTAAAATATGGGTTTTCAAGCATGTTGGAAATGCTATAAACCGGATAACTGCCAACAAAGAGTTTTCACATCACGACTGCAAGTCGCGTAGCAAGCTCTCGTGCTACCTACAAGAAAAGTGTATGAAAACGGAGGACCGCTTTCATACACTTCTCGAAAGTATTTATTTTATTGATTGGTTATTGTCTTATCTGGCCCTCATTGCGCGCATGGCATTGAATAATGCTATCAGTGCCACCCCGACATCTGCAAAGATTGCAAACCAAATGGATGTCACTCCAAAAAAAGCAAGAATCATGATCAGTAGCTTCACTCCCAATGCGAAGACGATATTCTGCGTAACGATGGACTTCGTCTTGCGTGCAATCTTTATGGCTGTAGCAATTTTTCCAATCTCATCATTCATAATTACTACATCGGCCGCTTCAATTGCCGCATCTGAGCCAACTCCACCCATAGCGATGCCAATATCCGCCTGTGCCAGAACAGGAGCATCATTGATTCCATCACCGACAAAGACAATCTTCCCCTTACCGATAACTTCAGATTTATAACGTTCGAACCAGGATACCTTATCCTGAGGTAGCAACTGTGCCTGATACTCATCCACACCACTTATTTCTGCTATCTCTTTTGCTGCATTCTCATTATCTCCGGTGAGCATGATTGTTCTTCGTACTCCGAATTCCTTCAGCTGTCGAATGGTATCTGAGACTCCATCCTTTAATTCATCCGCAATTACCAGATAGCCGCAATAACTGTGATCTACCGCAATGTGGACAATACTTCCGCTTACATTTACTTCAGGGATGTTAATCTGATTTTTGAGCATCAGCTTATCATTACCTGCATAGATTATTTTATCTTCCAACTCAGCAGACACGCCATAACCCGCCAACTCATTAATCTGAGCTGAGACAATACTAATTCCGGGATTGGATTTCTCGTAAAACGATTTGATTGATTTCGCAATCGGGTGAAGTGAGTGGTTCTCCGCAATAGCAGCAAGCTCCAACAGCTCAGAGGGAGTAACATTGCCAATCGGTGCAACCTTTACTACTTCGAATACTCCTTTGGTTAAGGTACCGGTCTTATCAAATACGATGGTATCCACCTGTTGCAAGGCATCCAGAAAATTTCCTCCCTTAATCAGAATACCCTGCTTGGCACCGCCGCCGATACCCCCGAAGAAGCTTAAGGGGATGGAGATAACCAATGCACACGGACAGGATATAATCAGGAAGCTGAGCGCACGGTATAGCCAGTGGGAGAAAGAACCAAAACCGAGCAGTGGAGGAAATACAGCTACTGCAATCGCTGCATATACTACGATTGGAGTATAGTACCTTGCAAACTTGGTGATAAACTTCTCACTTTGTGCCTTTTTACTACCGGCATTCTGAACCAATTCGAGAATCTTGCTAACCGTAGCTTCGCTAAAGTTCTTCGTAACTTCAACCTCGATTACTCCACTGGTATTAATGGTACCCGATAATACCGTATCTCCGAGCAATACTTCTCTAGGTACGCTCTCTCCGGTGAGTGCTCTGGTGTCGATGAAGCTGTTTCCTTTCGACACTATGCCATCTAAAGGAACCCGCTCACCCGGTTTAATCAGGATGGTGTCTCCTACGGTTACCATCTCCGGTGATACCACACGGATATTGTCTCCTTCGATGATGTTTGCATAATCCGGGCGGATATCCATCAGCCCGGTGATATTCTTCTTCGATCTATGGACTGCCAGGTCCTGGAGCAGTTCACCAATTCCGTAAAAGACCAATACAGCAATCGCTTCTACATGGTCACCGATCAGAAATGCACCAATGGATGCAATACTCATCAGGAAATTTTCATCAAACACTTGCCCTTTTATTATGTTCCTCATTGCGGATAGCAGTATCTCATAACCTACAAGCAGAAATGCAATAATGAGGAACGTAAATCTTAATACCGTTGGCTCCTTCAGGAACGAGAATATCACGGTAATAACCACTGCGACACCAAGTCGAACCAGGTAATGCGTCATCTCATTACTTTCGCTCTTCTCAGAACCAGAGTGAGAGGTGGAATCTTCATTGTCTCCTTGTTCCGATAAATCAACTACCTTGATTGATGGCTCATGGCTCGCAACGATCTTCTTAACAGCTGTTGTAATATCGGTTCCTGCTGTATTGAGTCCTACAACAAGCTTATTGTTCATCAGATTAAGGTTCACATCAGATACTTGGGCCAGTGCTCCCACTTCTTCTTCAATACGCGCAGCACAATTTGCGCAGCAAAGACCTTCCAGAATATATTCTTTCTTATTACTCATACGCTTCCTCCAACCTACCGCTACGCGGTCATTCTATTTCTCACCGATATGCTCCAGTCCGATCTCAAGTATATTCTTGACATGTTCATCGAGCAGTGAGTAATACACAATCTTACCGTCTCTGCGGTATTTGACCAGCTTCTCCTGCCTCAGCGTCTTGAGTTGATGCGAGATAGCCGACTTTGTCATATTCAACAGTACAGCCAGATCGCATACGCACATCTCACTTCGGTCCAACGCCCATAATATCTTAATTCTGGTGCTGTCTCCGAATACCTTAAAAAAATCGGCCAGATCATAGAGCAGTTCATCTTCCGGCATAATCTGACGAACCTCCTCGACAATCTCTATGTGGATTACATCGCAATCACAAAATGCAGCTTTATTATCTTGGTTCATAATAATCACTCTCTCCTTCCATGGTAGAATTTACTCCATCTATTTATGTGACACAGAATGAATTCCCTATCAGTTGTTCAGTTGAACGATTGTTCAACTGTTTGTTTGTATTATATTCCATTAGTTCTCAAAATGCAACCCCTTTTACATAATATTTCTTATAATCTTCTTTTTATTCCCTTTCATTCTTTCTATTCCTGTTCGTTCCTTATTGACAAAATATTTATTCCAAATTATAATCATAGTATTTATATAGGATTTATGTGGTTTTGTCTGATGAGAGACCATAATGATGCCATAAATCATCCTATGTCTCATATAAAGCCATTCTACAAGAAGGAAAAGAGGATATATCATATGAATCAATTGCATGAGAAGTATCGTGAGTTGAAAGAATTATTAGTCAGTATGAACAGCGTTGCCATCGCCTTTTCCGGCGGTGTTGATTCTACCTTTCTATTGCATGCTGCGAGAGAAGCATTGGGAGATAAAGTAATCGCAGTGACTGCACAATCGCTCAGTTTTCCCAAGCGTGAGCTGGATGAAGCGATAGCATTTGCTAATTCCAGAGGAATTGAACATGTTATCGTGGATTCGGAAGAACTGGATATCGATGGCTTCTCAGAGAATCCCAAGAACCGCTGCTATCTGTGTAAGTCAGAGCTTTTCACCAAGATTAGTGAAGTGGCAAAGGAAAAAGGATTTGAGACTGTTGCGGAAGCTTCAAATTCCGATGACAACGGAGATTATCGTCCGGGACTGATCGCCGTGAAGGAGTTAGGTGTCTATAGTCCACTCCGACAAGTCGGATTCACGAAGGCTGAGATACGAGAGCTTTCCAAAGAGCAGGGTCTCTCTACCTGGAACAAGCCTTCTTTTGCCTGCCTTTCTTCCCGCTTCCCTTATGGAGAAAGCATCACACCGGAGCGTCTTAAAATGATTGATGCTGCAGAGCAATACCTGCTTGATCTGGGTATCTGGCAAGTCCGTGTTCGTATCCACAATAATCTGGCCCGAATTGAGGTAGACGAGAAAGGCTTTGCAGTCTTCTCCGATTCGAAGCTGCGTCAGCAGATCTATGAAGAATTCCGTAAAATCGGATTCACTTATGTGTCTCTGGATCTAATCGGTTACCGCACCGGCAGTATGAATGAAACGCTTAGCTCACAGGAAATGAGCTACGGAAAATCATCAACAAAATAATTCTCCTCTCAGCACAAAGGGATATACATTAGTTTCAGGAACTATCTATCGGACATAAATCAGATCATAAAAATAACCCTGTGAGATTGACACTTAACCATTTCAATCCACAGGGTTATTCTATTCATTCTGTTATTCTACTATTCCGCCTTCTACTACTAAGCTATCTGGAGAAGCTGCATCTCCATATACCGGAGCCAGAGTTGCTTCATATGCTGCATGGAAGAATTGCTCCTCACCTAAAGTCTTGATTTCATCATTCAACCAGTTCAATAATTCTGTATTACCCTTTTGAACAGCACCTGCGATTGTATCAAGACTTCCCAAGGTTTCTACTCCAACACTGAACCCTTTGTTCTCAAGTGCCCAAGCAAGAACCTCGGTATTGTCAGTGGACAGTGCATCTCCCCTGCCATCTAGAAGTGCATTGTAAGCTTCACTGTATTGGTCAAACTTCAGGAGTTTAACCTCTGGAAAATTCTCTGTAAAATAAGTCTCTGCCGTGGTTCCCTTACTTACGATCAACGTCTTGCCGTTCAACTGAGAAGCATCTGTAATTAAAGCAGTATCCGGAGATACGATACCAAGAGCGACCTTCATATAGGGTAATGCAAAGTCAACCTGTTCTGCACGCTCCTTGGTGACAGTAAAGTTTGCTAAGATGATATCAACTTTGGCAGTAACCAGATATTCCACTCTGCTGGCTGCTTCTACCGGTACGTATTCTACCTCTACACCAAGATCCTTGGCAATACGATTACCGTAATAAACATCATATCCCTGATATACACCATTCTCATCAACATAACCAAAGGGCTTCTTATCGCTGAATACACCGATTACTACTTTACCGCTCTCCTTGATCTGATCTAAGGTTCTTGCTGTACCTGAATCGGCTGCCACATCATTCGCTGCAGTATCGGACGGTGCTGCCGTCTCACTCTTTCCAGCGGTATCTTTTGTATCTGAGCTTTCTTGACAAGCCACTAAGCTGATCACCATTAGTGTAATGCTGAGTAGTAAAGCGATTAATTTTGATGTCTTTTTCATTTTATTATCCTCTCTTCTTGGGATTTACCCATATTTATATTTGAACCATCTTATATGGCATCAAATTCGAATAAATTTAGAAATTGTTTTGCTCTGTCCGTACTCGGATTAGTGAAAAAAGTCTGCGGATCACTTTCCTCAACGATTATTCCGTTATCCAGAAAGATAATCCGATCTGCAACCGCTTTCGCAAACTGCATTTCATGTGTAACAATTACCATTGTCATTCCGTCCTTTGCCAGTTTCAGCATTACATCGAGAACCTCCCGAACCATTTCAGGATCAAGAGCTGCTGTAACTTCGTCAAACAGCATGATTTTTGGATGCATGCATAAGGCTCTGACAATTGCTACTCTTTGCTTCTGACCTCCGGAAAGCTGTCTCGGATAGGCGTTTTTCTTATCAAGTAGTCCAACCCTTTGCAATAACTCCTCAGCCTCCTTAACTACCTCTTTCTTAGCTCTCTTCTCAGCCTTTCTCGGACCAAGAATGATATTCTCCAGAACGGTCATGTGTGGAAATAAATCATAGCTTTGAAAAACCATTCCGATCTTCTGACGAATCAGATGCATTCTCTTCGTTTGTTCGTTCAGCTTCTCTCCTTCCAAGATAATCTCACCACCTTGAATCTTCTCCAGACCGTTGATACATCGAAGCAATGTACTCTTACCACAGCCGGAAGGTCCTAGTAGAACAACCACCTCTCCTTGATGTATATCAAGGGATATATCCTTGAGTACGGACGTGTCATCAAACTTCTTATTCAGGTTTTTTATTTCAACTAATGTTTCACCGGGTGTCTTCATTTCACTTAATTCCTCCATTTCACTTCCAGCCGTTTCGACAGTATTGAGATCGGATAACATACAATAAAGTAAAGAAAGAAGATCACTCCATAGACCCAGACAGCCGCAGATGGTGAAGTCAATCTTGATGCTTCTATAATCTGCTGGCCCACCTTTACTACCTCTACCACACCGATTAATACGATAAGGGAGGTCGTCTTTATCATTCTTGTCACCAGATTAATCGCCTGAGGCAGCAACCTTCTTATGGTCTGTGGTATGATCACATAACAATAATTCTGCACCGTTGTAAGTCCCAATGCTTTGCCACTCTCGTATTGATGAACCGGTATTGAGGTTAGCGCTCCCCGGACCAGATCTCCCATCTCTGCCGTACCCCAGATAACAAATACAATGATTGCTGATATTTCTCCGGACAGATTAATCCGAAACATTTTGGTTAATCCGAAATAAACCAGAAACAAAAGTACCAATTGGGGCATGATACGAACAAATTCTAGGTAACATCGAGTAATAATTCGAAGGAGTGGATTTTTCATAGTCATTATCATCCCGAGAATAATTCCAAGAAGGATTGAGACTATCACCGAGAACACCGAAATACGAACAGTCACCCACAAGCCCTCGAGCAATCTGACAAAGTTCCTTCCTTGAAAGAGAACTTCAATTCCCATATCCTGCATGACGTAATCTCCTCTCTATCAAGGTAAATGCGATTGATAACGGTAGTAAAATAATCAAATATGAACTTACCAGCATGAATAGTGTTTCATCCGTCTTGTAATACAGCCCAATCAAATCCTTCGCTACATTCATAAGGTCAATCAGCGCAACTGCGCTGAATACCGAGGTTTCTTTGATTAAGAAGATAACATTTGCACTGAAAGCCGGTATCGATATGGATATCGCCTGCGGCAGAACGATAAATCGGATCACCTGACTTTTGGTTAATCCAAGACTCAACCCTGCCTCTATCTGACTGTTACCAATGGCTTCCAATCCACTTCGAAAAGCTTCCGCCATGTAACTGCCTCCGAGAAATACCAAACCGGTAATTGCACAAGTCTCCGAGCTTAGAACGATACCGAGCTTCGGTAATCCAAAGTACAAAAAGAATAATTGAATCAATAAGGGTGTATTTCTGGATAGCTCAATGTAAATATCGATCAATCGGTGAAGGATCGGAATTCGAAAGTATCTTATGATGCTGCACAGCAATCCAAATAGTATAGAAATCGATATTCCGATGCTTGCAATCCTGATTGTCAATACGGCTGCTGCGATAAAATACGGAACATACTCCCTAATAAAATTGAAATCCATTTTATGTCCTTTCCATAAAAAAACAGATGCATCTGCATCTGCTCATTCACATGACTTAGGTGAAAGTCTCATCAAATTAGAGCACAACAATGCATGACTGTAAAACGGTCCGGATTGTAACACGAGCCTTCACCGCAACAGCATCGATTCATTGATGATTTCATCTTGTTCATAGTCATTTCTTTCTCCTTATTCATACTATATTGATATGAATTATATGATTTATTGTTATATTACCTTCCATCCTGTTTTTTGTCAATACTTTTTTCAAACTTTTTACTTGCACTAATTCTCGAACGTAGTATTCGATTGAACTATAAAATCCAAATGAATATCACAAAAAAGTCAGTAGCAAAGCTACTGACTTAATAATATTATGCCCACTCTTTACCGATTTCGGCATGCTTAATATCGTTTACAGCATCGCCATACTCCGGTATTTTTCTTTCACGAATCTCGCAACAAAGAAAGCTGATCGGAACAGCCAATCGATGGTCATTGCAATCCATACTCCAAGTACACCGAGATGTAATACAAATACCATGAAATAGCTGAAGCCTATTCTCCACATCCACATCGAGATCATGGAGATCCACATCGTGAACTTCACATCATTGGCCGCTCGAAGTGCATTCGGCAGTGCGAAAGACAGAGGCCAGATTAACGTTGCCAGAATACAATGATAGATCATTAGATCTGAAGATATCTTTGCAGTCTCTTCCGACAATCCATAAAGCTTTAATATGAATGGTATCATAAAGATCAATACGCCGTTAACGATAGCCATACACAGATAAGCAATACGCATGAGTCGGAAGGTGTAATGTTTAACACCATCAAAGTCCCTGGCGCCGACACATTGTCCGACTACCGTAACAAGGGCGATACCTATGGCTGACCCCGGAAGTACACCAAGTCCGGCAACGGTATTTGCAATCGCATTGGCAGTAATTGCTGAGGTTCCGAGCCCTGCGACGATTCCCTGCACCAAGATCTTACCAATCTGAAAGACACTGTTCTCCAGCCCGTTTGGAACACCGATTTTAAGTATTCGGTTAATCATAGCCATATTAATCCGGAATGATCTGATCGCGTCAATATGTATCACATGCTTCTTATTCCGCAACAGTAGATACATGATTGCCGCTGCAGCAATTCTGGATATCGTAGTAGAAATCGCTGCTCCTGCAACACCCATTGAAAAGCCAAAAATCAGAATAATGTTTCCAAGGATATGTATTAGATTCATGATAAATGCTGTAATCATCGAGACCTTTGAATTGCCCATGGAGCGGAACAACGCAGCACAGGCATTATAAATTGCCAAAAACGGAAAGGAAAAAGCGGTGAAAAACAAATAAGTTTTTGCATTTGTCATCACATCGATGTCTACTTCACCAAAGAGAAGCTTCAGAATAATATTACCAAAAAGCAGAGCCAGCGCCATTAAGATCAGAGATAATGCAAGAATGGCAGCCAGTAACTGCTCCCCGGCTTTGCAAGCCAATTCAGCCTTCTTCTGACCCAAAAACTGTGCTGACACTACAGCACCACCGGTTGCCATAGCACCGAAAAGTCCGATCAACAAGACATTCAGGGTATCCACCAAGGACACACCTGACACTGCAGCTTCCCCCACTCTGGCTACCATCATACTGTCAACCATACCAACCGTCACTGCCAAAAGTTGTTCTATTATTAATGGCACTATAAGCTTAATTAGATTTTTTCTCGTAAACATCGTATCGCCCCATTATACTCATTTTTGTACGGAAGTAATTACTCAATAATTTAACACAACAAGATATATAGAAAGGGGACTACCTCTCTTTGTAAGTAAGGTTGCCCCCATATCATCTTAATAAATTAATATTCCAAAGCTGGATCTCTTCCGACTTCAAATAAAGTCTAACATAGACCACTTCCAAAATCAAGTTTGATAATTTCTCACTAAAATTTTAGTAGAATTCATCATACACCGTTTTTACTTACACTTACCTATTAACGTACATCCCCTGATTTTGTGCATCCATTCTCTGACCGGATACTTCCAGATAAAATGCAGCTGTTGCTGCACTAATATAAGGCCCAAGCCACAGATATCCTATTCCGCAAGTAAAGAGACAGAGAATTGCCCAACCGATAAAGCTTAAATGCAAGCAGAAAAGACGTCCTTTATTTCCCTGCATCATAGACTTCGACTGGCGTATCGCCTCCATAATATCAATCGACGGGTTATCATCCATGATATAGAATGCCATGGAATAACGATAAGCCGCTACAATACCCGGAATAATGAATAAAATCGACCATAAGATAATGAAAATAGTCGTTACAATTCGCAAACCTAGAGCCTTTCCAAACAGATTTAACTGTGAAAAAATGTCTGAAAATTGAGGGTTCGTACCCTTAATCAGATTCTTATTGAATCTACAATATCCTAGTTCAATGGCCCCACCGATGATAAAGGTAATGAGTGACCATAGCAATAATACCGAAATGATACTGACAAATCCTATGAGTAATGCTCTTCCCCAACCTGTGGATATAAAATCAACGAAATTGTCCCATGAACCCCCGGAGGAATTACTATGACTTCTTCCGCCACCGCCTCCGCTGCCACCGTAAGAATTGGCTCCTAATAAGGCAGCCACGAATCCGGTTCCTACCGCGAGTGCCCATTTACCTCTGAGTGCTTCGCGGGCAATTCTGCGAAAATCCTCTGCATATAACATTTTTTACTACCTCCCTATGATACGTGAATGAATATAGTATTCTTCAACAGCATATTACCACTAACTCATAGATGAATTCAACAAAAAATCCGATTTCTAATTCTTCTAATCAAGACTTAATAGTTTCTTTAAGTGTTATTGATTACCGCTAATCGGTTGAGGATCAAGTGGCATCATCTTCAATCTGTATTCGTGATAAAGTTCAAAAATATAAACATAAAAGATTAAAGATAAGATCCCCATCACTGCAATCAGGATAAAGTATCCTAAGGTAAAGATTCTTCCTGTTGTAGCAATGTCATAATTGAAAATCATATATATAATCTCAGGGATAAATAACAGTGTTGTCGCCAGTATCAGTCTCCAGTAGTTCTTGGCTCCGGCTTTCGCACCTAATTTTAAGCCTTGGAACACTTTGGTGTTTTCTAAGAACATTGCAGGAAGCCAAAGCATTACAAAAGGTGTTGGTATCAGTATCAAAAGTAAAGTAATCGCCATGATAATCATCACAAAAGTAATAGGGGAGGAAACACCATTCATTACAGCGATCATAGTAAAAGGAATTGATATTACTCCCAAAAGAACAGAGGCTGCTAATACGATGGCAAAGATCAATAAAACACTTAATAATATTCTTACAAAAAATAGTTTTATTCCGGTTAAAAAGGATGATGCCTGGGTTTTTCCTGATATTACAGCTGCGCGGATCATATTACCAAATCCGGACACAAAAAACAGACCGATAACAAACATGAGAAATGCAGCCAAAAGTATCTTCCCCATGGTTATCATGTATAGCGAAAAATCAAACATTCCGTTTTGAAGATATGTTTCTTGACCAATGCTCTTTGGATAGAGCAACAGCATAATTAGGACGGTGATAACCAAATAAGCAGCATAAAATAAGATAATAATCGGATTACTCTTAATAATCTGAAAGGTCTTTTTCAACATTGTGTTTCCCCCTGTCTCGTATTGTTTAAATAATGTATTATTTCTTGACTTCTCTTAGTCTATCATAGGCATTATCTGATTTCAAGAAAAATGGCATTATTCTACAAATAGATAAGTTCAATAATATCATATGTCAATTTCAGAGCAATTATTATCTCAGGAGTTATGCTTATGAAAAATTAATCCTATCGTTAATTTTTATGCCTCTAGGGTTATGTTCGGACTTACTAAGATACCGCTCTTTTTCAATTGATATTCATAAGACCAGGCGGTGCCTGTAGTTCTCCACGCATTGGGTCCGATCCAGTGCTCCGTATGATTACAATTGTGGATGGGTCCGAAGGTATTCACGCGGTTACCATAAGCTGTAATTCCTATTGTATGGCTCCCTTTATTAACATCTCCAAGATCGAGCGTGTAGGGAGAAAATGCGATGCAGCCTTTCTCCCGTCCATCCAAGGTTGTCTTAATCACCGGACATCGAAATTGTGCTGCTTGTAGCTTGAGCCTTCCTGATTCAGTGAGTACCGGAAGCTCATAGGTGATGTTTCCTCCATAAAAAGGTAGTCCCTGGTTGCAGATGTCTCCGAAAGCGAGTTCCGTGACAGGCAGTCCTAAGACCGTATTCCTCCCTGCAACAGAGACAGAGAAATCACCCAACAGATAGAGATATTCCACGTTCCTTTTGGAGTGATAAGGGATTGTAATCTCAAGTATATTAGTACCACAGATAAGATCAGGTAAGGCAATTGTCTGTATGTCACGGTCAGTATACCATCCCGTAACATTACTTGGAACAGCGGTACCATTTAGTCTGACGGCAATATCCTCTGCATCCTCCAATGCGAGTAGCGGTGCATGAATCTCACATTCGGATTGAATCTTAAACCTCAGAGACAAGGTATGATTGCTTTGCCCGTTATCGGTACTTAACCAGGGCTGCGCGTATGCTTCAGTTCTTAAAGGGTATCCAAGGAGTTCCCGGTACTGGTTATCAATTCGAAGAAGCTCCTCCTTTGGGAACCATTGTCCTTCATCAAAATGGTACTCCGCCATATCCAGCAGTAATACATTCGGCTCTGACAAGGTTACACGTAATTTATCAGGATATCGAACCTCCTGAACTTTAGGATCCGTATCATCAACCAGAATATCGTTACCTATTACCTCCTTAGCAAGTATCGTCTCCTCTTCTTCTGCCCTTTCCATATAGTAGAGTAAAGAATCATGATCATATACTTCTTCCTTAAGATAGGTCTTACCGTCAAGATATTTGCAGTGGTAGGGGGTAATATCTCCGGTTAAGGTATGATACTTTGTGAGCTTCCAAATTCCATTGATGCATATGGTCAGCTCTTCACGATT
>JAGFXQ010000075.1 GCA_017861355.1 Bacillota bacterium | reverse complement strand
AAATAAACGGCACGAGGGTCATCATCCACCTCGGTAGCGATTTCATTTACTCTGGGGAGAGGATGGAGTACCAGCATATCTGGTTTGCCGAGAGCCATCTTCTTCGTGTCCAGGATATAGATATCCTTTAAGCGAATATAATCCTCTTCATTGAAGAAACGCTCCCTCTGTACTCTGGTCATATACAGGATGTCAAGCTTAGGCATTGAATCCTCCAGACTGCGCACCTCTTCGAACTTAATATTGTTGGATTTTAATAGCTCCTCACGGATGTAATTGGGGATACGGAGTTCTTCCGGAGATACCAGTACGAAAGTAATATTCTGGTACCGGGTAAATGCATGGATTAAGGAATGTACCGTACGGCCGAATTTAAGATCACCACAAAAGCCAACGACTAAATTATCTAATCGTCCTTTGAGATTCTTAATGGTTAATAAATCGGTAAAGGTTTGAGTGGGATGATTGTGACCGCCGTCTCCGGCATTGATAACAGGAATAGAAGAATAAGTAGAAGCAACGAATGGGGCGCCTTCCTTCGGATGGCGGATAGCACAGATATCTGCGTAAGAGGAGATAACTCGAATGGTGTCGGCAACACTTTCACCTTTGGAAGCCGAACTGGAATCGGCGGATGCGAATCCTAAGACATTTCCACCAAGATTAAGCATGGCGGCTTCAAAACTAAGTCGGGTTCGTGTACTAGGTTCATAGAATAGTGTAGCCAGCTTCTTCCCTCGGCACACATCAGCGAATCTTTTGGGTTCAGCTATAATTCTTTCGGACAAATCAAGTAGCTCGCCCAGCTCAGAAACAGTAAGGTCAGTCGGACTGATAATATGTCTCATAGACACCTCCATATGGTAGTTTGTTGATAAAACAGGAATGTTTTTATGCTTTGAATTTTATCCCTTAACTAGATATATTAATCTAAAAGTTCTGAAATAGCAATAGAATTTTATAAAATGATAAAAAATAATTTCGAAGGTGTGTCCAAATAATTGAAATAATATCCATCTATTGGATGAGTTGACAGATAATAACACATAAGACGGACAATTAATAAAAAATAAATAAAATAACAGATAATAGTATTGACAAATGATAAGTTGCATTGTAAAATGAATTCATAAACAAAGAAGATAAATAATTACAGCTTAGGAAGCTAATAAATAAGAAAGGAATGAGTCCATTGAAAAGATAACTTTCAACCTCTAACCCGGTAATGACCCTAAGCAGTAACGGGGGATTACAATAGAAGCTTTAGAAATATATGGGAAAGGATGGTATAGACCACCGGAAACATGAATGTAATACTTCAAACAAAAATATGAAGGAAAGGACGGTACAGACCACCAAACACGTTAGTTGGAACACCTCAAACAGATTTTAAGCTGGTACAGGACCACCAAGCGCTTTGCAAATTTATTCAAAGCAATTCTGAAGATGAGATGGCATGTACCACAAGAAGATGAATAATAATTTAATATTATAGCGAGAGTATCTATTGAAGATCATAGATACTCTCTTTTTTTGTTTTTTTTATTCATGATATAAATATTAGAAACTATTCAGGCCAGGCTCGTAAATCCCATGGATTTACGAGCTGTATTGGATTAATCCAATAGAAATATTTAAAAACAGTCTTGAGAAAGTAAACTTTCACGGTCTGTCTATAAATATTTCTGCTGGCCTGAATAGTTTCAAAATATTTCACACATTTATTTGTTCCTGTGATATAATTATAAGATACAAGTCAGGAAAGGTGTGCGTATATGATTCAGATTTCGCGTACAGGAATTCGAAACCTAGCTTCGAATGATACGATATATGCTCGTGGTTTACAATATTATAAGGATAATCGGATTGTAAATGCGACTTACTCCAATAACAACAAACAGTACCGTCTAACCGTTCGAGGAAATTATAATTATTCAGTTACCATAGATGAGCAGGATGACGGTTCCTTTGATTATAGCTGCAATTGCCCTTCCCGTCTGAAGGATCAGGGTGCCTGCAAGCATGTTGTGGCAGCATTATTATTTGTACTAAAATATCAGGAGCGTTCTCTGATCTCGGAGACAAAGACTCCCGGGGAACGTAAGGTAATGCAGCTACTGGATTATTTTATGTCTCAGGAAGATACGATGCTGGTCGGTGAGACCTTCCAATTAGAGGTTGGTGTCAGCATTCCCTCAATTCTAAAAGGAGAGAGCGGAAGAGCGATGATTTCTCTACGTGGTGGTAGCAGCCGTAAATATAAGATTCAGACGATCAAGAAATTCTTATCCGATCTTTATCATAAGGAGAGCTTCGCCATCGGTAAGGAGTTTAAATATGTTGGTGGGGAGAGTACCTTTGATACCACTTCGCTGGCGCTGCTTGACTATCTTCTGGGTATTTATGAGATTCAGGAGGTAATCGACAGTACTCATTTCTCCAAGATCTTCTCGAAATCCCAGATGTTTATCACCAAGAATATCCTGGTAAAGATTCTTGATCTACTCAATGGAACTCCCTTTACACTGGAACTATACGGTAAAGTGTATCAGGATGTGGTATTTATCAAGGATAATCCGAAGATTTCGTATCAATTATCAATTGATGAGGATTCGGTATCGATCGACTATGCTGCTAAGGAAGCAGTACTTCCCTTAACCGAGACAGGAGAGCTGCTCTATTATGACGGAGCAATCTATATGCCGGATCGGAAGTTTATACGGAATTATAAGCCCTTTTATAACAGTCTGGGTAAGGATAAAGAACCGCTGACCTTCCGTGGTGAGAATAAATCCGGCTTTCTGGAGCATGTATTGCCACGTATCAGTGAGACAATGGAATTAGATATTCCGGAAGAGCTGAAAAGCAGATATATTACCTGTGATATGGAATCAAAGATCTATTTTGATAAATACAAAAGCGGAATTAAAGCCGAGTTGAAATATAAATACGGAGAATATGAATTCAATTCCTTTGGTAATGCTTCTGCAGGCTCTTTTATCATCGTCCGTCAACGAGAGAAAGAGGACGAGATCATATCAGAGCTTTTAAAGCTCGGATTTGTACCATATAAGAACTTCTATCTTCTGAAGGATGAGGATAAGATTTATGATTTCTTATCCGGCCGAGTAATGGAGCTGGAGGAAAAGTCCGGTCTTTATTATTCCGAAGATTTCAGAAGATTAGGAATCCGTGCACCGGGAAGCTTTAAAGCAGGGGTCCGGATGAACTCCGAATTCAATATGCTGGAATTGGAACTTTCCTTTGACGAGGTACCGAAGGATGAACTGAAGGAGCTATTACATTCCTACCAGGTAAAGAAAAAGTATTACCGTCTGAAGAATGGCAGCTTTATCAATCTGGAAGATAAGACGATTAATGAGGTTTCCCATATTCTGAAATCTTTGAACATTAAGGATAAGAATGTCCATGAGGATGCCATGCTTTTGGAGAAGCAGCATGCTTTGTATCTTGAGAAGGCATTTTCGGATCAGGAATTTGTCTTTGAACGGGATCGGGATTTCATGGCACTGACAGAGAAGATTCTCAATCCTTCCAGAACAGAGTATGTGATGCCACCGGGAATCCTGGCAGATCTTCGTATGTATCAGATTACCGGCTATAAATGGCTAAAGACACTGGCAGAGAACGATCTTGGCGGTATTCTGGCCGATGACATGGGTTTAGGTAAGACACTGCAATCCATCGTATATATTACTTCCTGTATTCAGGCTGAAAGTAATACACATCATCTGATCGTGTGTCCCACGTCCTTAATCTATAACTGGCAGGATGAGTTCGAGAACTTTTCCCCCAGTGTGAAGGCTCTTGTAATCACCGGATCTCCATCCGAACGCCAGGAGGCAATTGAGAAGTATCAGGAATATGATGTATTAATCACTTCCTATCCACTGATACGTCGTGATATCGTCTTTTACGAGAAATTAGAATTTCATACGGTATTTATTGATGAAGCTCAGTTTATCAAAAATGATTCCTCTCTCAATGCAAAATCAGTTAAGCGTTTACGAGCAAAACATCGCTTTGCTTTAACCGGTACTCCGATTGAGAACAGTCTGTCAGAGCTTTGGTCCATCTTCGACTTTATCATGCCGGAATATCTTTATAACCATACACGTTTTGTTGAATTGTATGAAAAGCCGATTCTGAAAGAAGATGTACAAGCGCTCAGTGACCTACACCAGCACATTGAACCATTTATCCTGCGTCGTATGAAGAAGGACGTATTAACAGAGCTTCCGGATAAATACGAGACAAAGATGCTGACTGACCTTTCCGAAGGGCAGAAGCTGGTATATCTGTCCTATCTGGAGAATATTCGTAGTGAGCTGCATTCGGATATTGAAGAAAATGGGGTAGAGAAGAATAGAATTAAGATATTGGCTGCGTTAACCAGACTACGCCAGATCTGCTGTCATCCATCTACCTTCTTAGATAATTATCAAGGAGGAAGTGGTAAGCTAGAGCTTCTGATGGAACTGATTCCGGAAGCAATTACAAATGATCATCGCATCCTTGTATTCTCGCAGTTTACCTCAATGCTGCGGATTATCGAGGGAGAGCTGAAGGATCTGGATATCCCGTATTTCTATCTGGAGGGATCGACAGCAACTCAGGACCGTAATGATTATGTAAAACGCTTTAATGCCGGTGAGGGAAAAGTATTCCTGATTTCATTAAAGGCTGGAGGTACCGGCCTTAATCTGACCGGAGCAGATACCGTAATACATTATGATCCCTGGTGGAACCCTGCTGTGGAGGATCAAGCGACAGACCGTGCTTATCGTATCGGCCAGTTGAATAAAGTCCATGTTATGAAGTTGATTACAAAGGGCACGATAGAAGAGAAGATCTTCAAGCTCCAACGTAAGAAGAAAGAACTATCCGATTCCATCATCAACTCTAAGGAAGTATTTATCAACTCCTTATCGAAGGAGGAGCTGGAGGAATTATTTGCTCCGATGTAAGAGCGATTTCGGATTGCATTTTAGTCCATATAATTTAATGCATATAGTACAATATAAAGAAAAGCCTTATTGTTAGTGGTCAGTAATCAGAGAAGTTGATAAATTCTTTGATATTGAGACGTCTGATAATAAGGCTTTCTTAATTGTATATATGATGATTTTGTTGCGAACTAATAATATGAATTACTAATACAATTTTCGATTAAGGGCGAACAGTTCGAATTATTACTTAGGATTATGAATTCAATGACTGCTTCAGGATCGCTTTACGAATGATTACGCTGATGGATAGAGCAAGTACAATCTTGATCACATCAAAAAGCACAAAGGGAAATACGCATAAGGTAAGAGCGACATAGAAAGTCTTCCCTGAGAGAAATGTGAACCACAAGGTACCGATCAGATAGCATAAAATTAAGGAGAGAGTCATGCCGATTCCCATAGTGATGAGCTTGTGCTTCTTTCCAAGCTTATAGGAGAGAGCTGTGATTAGAGTCATTAGTGGATAAGCCATCAGGTATCCTCCGGTCATGCCGGTCAGAGAGGTAAGTCCACCCTTGAAGCCGGCGAATACAGGTACACCGAAGGCACCCAGTAGAAGATAGACAAAAGCAGCCAGAAAAGCATATCTGGGTGTAAGCAAAGCACCGATTAAAAAAAGTGCAAAGATTGACAAGGTAAAAGGTACCGGTTGAACCGGGATAGAAATCTGAGCCATAACACATAGAATGGCGGTAAACATTGCAGTCATAACAAGATCAAGGGTGCTGATTCTCTGTGTTTTATTTATTGATGTACGGGATTGATTCATTGTGTAATGTCTGTATCGAAGCTTGTTAATCCTGCTGCGATACTTTTCCTTTCATACGTGATGATGTTAGTAATCTGAAAACAAACAATTTGATATAGTTATTAATTGCTATTTAGTGATTAAGAATAATTGTTTTATTATTTATTTATGAGCTTTTATAGTACTAAGGTATTTATTTTATCGCTCGAACACTGACTTCACCGGAATTCAGAGCTTCGATCCGGCCGTCTTCGTAAGCGACGACAAGGCGGGCCTTCTCATCAATATCAATCGCCTTTGCGTTAACCGTTTCTTTTCCCTTAATCACAATAATATCCTTATTGATCAGGAAGGAACGGCTTCGGTAAGCTTCCAAATACTCCTTATCGGTGATGCTGTTCATACATTTCGCCATATTGTTAAGCACCTCGGCAACCAGAACTGAGGTGATGGGAGAGTCCACCGGCTTTTCCTCAAAGATGGATCCGGCTACTTGCTTGATCTCCTCCGGAAAATCCCTGGTCTCAATGTTGATGCCTATGCCAACGATGGCATACTCCAGACTTCCGCTTTCAAAATTCAGTGAGGCCTCAGTTAAAATACCACATACTTTTTTCTCACCGACAAAGATATCATTGACCCATTTAATCTCTGCTTTTACACCGGCTACCGCTTCAATTGCCTGAGCTACAGCAACAGCAGCTGCCGTGGTGATAAGAAGGGAATCCTCGAGATTTAGCTTGGGTCTGAGTATGATGGAAAAATAGATACCGGAGGATTGAGGTGAATAGAAATTGCGACCCATTCGCCCACGACCCTGTGTCTGTTCTGTCGCGATCAGAACAGTACCTTCCCGGGCACCATTTGCAGCCATTTCCTTCGCAAGGGTATTCGTCGAGGTAACCTGCTGCCGAACATCAAGTTCAAAATCGATTGCCTCTCCCTTTAAATACGGGCGGATACTTTCTGCGGAGATAATGTCATTCTGGGACAGCAGACAATAACCCTTGTTCGTAACAGCAGTGATATGATAACCGTCTTTTTGTAAGGCTTTCATCGCCTTCCAGACTGCACTGCGGGTTACATACAGTTCATTTGCTAATTTAGCTCCATTCACGGTATTACCGCGGTTTTCTTCTAGAATTCTAAGAATCTGATGTTTTAATTCCATATGGTTTTATCCTTATCCTGATTGATATGATACTTCAAGCGTTCTGCTCACATGCATTAGTATAGCACAATCAATTTGATTGTCAACCAGGCGGATATAAAGAGTCGACAATTACAACAATCATTAACATATCTTTCCGTGTTGACTTAGGATTATATACAAAAAATCTCCCTTCCAAGTAATCAAGTATTTTATATCACTTGTCTACCTGGAAGGGAGTTTATATACATATAGTATCTCTATACATTGCGATAATTTAGAAGTTATTATTATAATATTCTTCCACTAGACGATCCAGATAGGAGAGGTTCTGGTTACCAAACTTCACTAGTAAAAGCTCCTTGATTGTTTCTGTCATCTTGATATAGTTCAGTTCTTCCGAGAAACTGTCATCATAAATCGAGGTTAAATATTCTTTCGTTACATTTTCTTTCAACCATGTATTGATATCATCGGTTAACTTATTCTCGATCTCGATCTCGGCACGGATGGTTTTTGCTTTTTGATTTGTGCTGGAAGCTACATATAAAAAGGCGGCGAACATAGCACCCATGATTAAGTTCGGCATCCAACCGTTAAGAACCGTCAGAAAACCAAAAACATTCAGTAATACAAAAACCAGACCAATAGCACCGAAGAATAGGAAGATCCCTACAGTTCCGGCAAGATCGCGGTAACGGTCTGCCTTAAAGACATATGCTCCTGCGACTACACCTTCATCTTCCGGCTCTTCTTCAGGAACTTCGACATACTCATCTGTCTCAGCTTCGTCCTCTTTGAAACCCTCAGCATCAGGATCTTCTTCGAGTAATTCCATCTCCGAATCCTCGTCGGTCTCAGTTGCTTCGCCCTCTGTTTCATCCTCGGATGCAGCAGTTTTTGATTTCTTTATGTTCTTGTCCTTGCTTAAGTTTTTTGCCATATTCTCTTGTTCAACAAAATAGAAGGCTTGATATAACTTTCTTGCATGCTTCTCCATATTCGGAGCGATGCTTACCACAAATACCTGATTTTCTTCATCAAAGGAGAGCTCGGATGGAAGATTAGAATACTTTAAATAGCTGACAAGCTTTTCGGCTATTTTTTTGTCCTCTGCTTGAAAGAACGGGACTAATTCTACATCTTCTTCTAAGTTGTCTACCAGTGCTACACCACAGTCAGAGCATTCTGTGAATCCATCTTGATACTCGGCATTACATTTTGGACACCAAGGCATAATTTCAACTCCATTCTATATTTTATAGAAGTACGTATATCCAAGCATACTATTGCATAAAAAGCAAAAACATTGTGAATTATGCATTTTAATTCACATTACTTTGCCATAAAACGATGAAATGCTTTTTTGCCCTTACGAACCAATAATGCACCTTCACCATCAAAATCCTGATTGGTAAATACCTTAGCGAAGTCAGTTACCTTAATATCATTTACGGTTACTCCACCCTGTTCGATATTACGTCTTGCGTCGGAACGGGAGGTAGCAAGCTTTGTATCACACATCATGGTAATGAGATCGATACCTTCGGCAAATTTTGCTGCGGGGTAGATCGTGGTAGGAATATCCTCGGATTTCATTCCGCCGCCGAATAATGATCTGGAAGCTTCCTGTGCTTTGTTTGCTTCTTCTTCACCATGAACAATCTTAGTGATCTCGAAAGCGAGTACTTCCTTCGCATGATTAATCTCAGAATCCTTTAGTGCACCGAGTCTTCTTACTTCTTCCATCGGAAGGAAGGTTAAGAGACCTAAGCATTCTTCTACCTTAACATCCTCGATATTTCTCCAGTACTGATAGAACTCATAGGGAGTGGTCTTGTTCGGATCCAGCCAGACAGCACCCTTCATGGTCTTGCCCATCTTGATACCCTCGCTGGTAGTAAGCAGCTTGAAGGTTAAGCCAAAGGCAGGCTTTTGTTCCTTGCGACGGATTAAGTCAACACCGCCAAGGATGTTGGACCACTGGTCATTACCGCCGAGCTGAAGAGTACAGCCGAATAATTTATTCAATTTCCAGAAGTCATAGGACTGCATCAACATGTAGTTGAATTCGAAGAAGGTGAGACCTTTCTCCATACGTTGTTTGTAGCAATCAGCAGTCAGCATCTTATTTACAGAGAAATGAATTCCGATTTCTCGTAAGAATTCTACATAATTCAGATCTAACAGCCAGTCCGCATTGTTGGCAATGATTGCTTTACCATCTTCAAAGTCGATAAATTTGGAGAGCTGCTTCTGGAAACAGTCTGCGTTGTGCTGAATGGTCTCTACGGTCATCAGAGTTCTCATATCAGATTTACCGGTAGGATCACCAATCATGGTGGTACCACCACCCAAGAGAGCAATCGGCTTATGACCCGCATGTTGCATATGCATCATGGCCATAACGGTAAGGAAATGTCCTGCAGTCAAACTGTCAGCAGTTGCATCAAAGCCTATATAAAAGGTAACGGATTCCTTTCCTAATAGTTCGCGAACTTCTTCTTCATGGGTACATTGTTCGATAAACCCACGTTCCTGTAATATGTCATAAACATTGGTTGACATCGGTATTCCTCCTTATTAGTCATTAACTAAAGACATTATAAATGATTACCCTTTTTTTTTCAACAATAGAAATATTCAACAGGGATATTCATTTTACTTAGTATTTTGTCATTGAGACGATATGACATTTGTCATGGTCAGATTATCACTACAGTCACTTCCATAAACAGGAAGGAAAGGTTATGATATGACTAAGATAGTCGGAAGAAAGTAACCGGCACCGAACCTATAGAATAGCAATATATCGGAGGGATAGTATGTCAAGTTATGTTGAAGTGAGAAATCTGACCAAGAAGTATGGAGAACTGATCGCAGTGGATAACCTGAACTTTGAGGTTGAGAAGAATGAGATATTCGGTCTCCTGGGTCCGAATGGAGCGGGCAAATCCACGACTTTAAGTGTCCTGACCACTTTGTCCGACTTAAATAAAGGTGACATCGAAGTATGTGGATACGATATCCGCAAGGATAAGATGAAGATTAAGCAATTAATCGGTATGGTACCACAGGACATCGCAGTATATGAGCAGCTATCCGCATTAGAGAATGTAAGATTTTTTGCTTCTCTTTATGGATTGAAGGGGAAGAGATTGACCAGTGCTGCCAAAGAGGCATTGGAATTCGTCGGCCTAGCCGATCGACAGTCAATGAAGCCAAAGCAGATGTCGGGCGGTATGAGACGAAGACTGAATATCGCCTGCGGGATTGCACATGATCCCGGTTTGATTGTTATGGACGAACCAACCGTAGGTGTTGATGCACAATCCAGAGAGCATATCCTGAATTCCATCTGTACGTTAAGAGATCGAGGGGCCACTGTCATCTATACTTCTCATTACATGAATGAGGTAGAGGAGATCTGTGACCGGATTGCAATTATTGATAAAGGACAGATGATAGCCTGTGGTACGAAGGCAGAGCTGGTATCCTTAGTTACCGATGTACAGTCAATCTATATTGAGACAAAGCTCTCTTCGGACACTCTTGAACTAGAGATCAGGAAGAAGTTGAAAGTAATGCCGAATGTAAAGGCAGTAGCCATCGAGGGGAATATCATACGGATTGATTTGCTTATCGAGCAAAATAGTATCACCCGGATCATAGAGCAATTTATGACCTTCGGGCTTCCGATCATGAATATCAAGTCAGAGGTGCCAAATCTCGATACCATGTTCTTAACCTTAACCGGTCATGAGTTACGTTAATCATGTTTATGCCGCAAATTTTGAGAATAAAGTTTTTCGATTATAAAATCACGGGTCAGCGGTGGAATGGAGAGTATTATGTTTAATATTATTATAAAGGAATCAAAGGAATTTCTACGAGAGAAAACCTATCTGTTCTTTTTTATCCTGTTTCCGATTCTATTGGTATTCTTATTAGGCAATCTACTGAATGAATCGGATATCGCAGAGAGTACAATCGGAACGGTTCGTATTGATTATCAGATAAATACAGAGGATGCTTATCAGACGGCTGCAATTGGATCCTTTCTGGATACATTGAAGAAGGAAAAGGGGATTGTACTGAAAGAAACGAAGGATCTGGAACAATCCAAGCGATCAGCAGGGGAAGATAAGATTGCCGCCGCAGTATCATTTAGCGGATATCCTCTGCAGATACAGGTATTTGAAGGAACGGATCGGGTGAAGAACAGAACAGTGGAAGCAATATTAAGAGGATTCATTCAGAATAACCGCGCTGCAACAGCTGTTATGAAGAGTGCTCCGGATCAACTGACCGGACTTAAAGTAGAGAAAGCAGATTATGCTGTTCAGAATAAATTGAAGATACACCGCTCGATGATAGATTATTATGCTATCTCCATGGTGGTCATGATTGCCTTCTTTAGCACGATTGTCGGAGCCAATGCTTTCATGGGGGAGCGACAGAATAAGACCATCAATCGACTGATCATTGCTCCGCAAAACAGGGTGTCCATGTTCTTACAGAAGATCTGCGGAATGGTTCCACAGTCTTTGCTCCAAATTGGAATTATCATGGTGGTCAGTGTCGTTGTCTTTCATGCTAATTACGGGGCAAACTGGGAGAGTAACCTGTATTTATTCTTATTGTTCTTTGTCATTACCTTCTGTATGGTATCCATCGGAGCCGTAGTGGGACTTGTGATTAAGATGAATCCCTTTATTGTATTGATGCCGGTGATTTGGATTATGATGTTCTGTGGTGGTTCCTATTCCAAAGAGATTGATATTAAAGGTATCTCGGACAAAATGCCGAATTATCTATTCCAAAAGGCGGCATTTGATGTAGCCATCTTCGGTAATTACAATTTTGCGAATCGGATCATACTTGCCTGCGTACTGATTACAATTGCAGCGTTGATGGTAGGAGCGTTCTTATTCTATCGAAAGGAGGAGGAACGATGAAGAATATAATAATACTTACCTGGTTGAATATCAAACGTAGCTATTATGCCGTCATTCTCTCCGTCCTAGGTGCAGCGATGCTATCCATGATTTTATATTCTATGGGCAATCTGATATCGGATATGACGGTTGCAAAGGTGAATATCGGATGGTTGGATTATGATAACAGTACGTTGTCTCATGACTTTAGCCGTTATTTGACTGAAGAACTAAGCTTTACGCTGGTCGAAGAGAATACATTCAATGAATTGGTATCAGAGTTGATTGATAAGGATATATCCGTTATAATAGAGATACCGGAGAACTTTCATGTGGCGATGCTTACCGAGGATCAGCCGGAGGTCACCATTACCTC
>JAGFXQ010000074.1 GCA_017861355.1 Bacillota bacterium | reverse complement strand
TATTATTTTTTTACAAAGTTTTTAAAATTATGTATTGACAGAATAATTCGGATAGACTACTATATAATAGTATGTTTCCATTAGAGCGTCCGTGTCCGGATTTAATGAAACAAAGTATTCGAACAACGATATCCAAGCTTGCATCTCACTCTCAATTTGGTGTACTTGGCACTGTGGTTGATAATAAATTAATATTTGGAGGTGTACGAATTGGCTAACATTAAATCTGCTAAGAAGAGAATTTTAGTAAACGAGACTAAGGCTATTAGAAATAAGCAAATTAAGTCCAAGGTTAAGACTATGATGAAGAAAGTAGATGCTGCGGTTGCTACTGGCGACAAGAATCTCGCTCAGACAAGCTTAGTTGAAGCAGTTACTGAGATCGATAAGGCTTGTTCTAAAGGTGTTTATCACAAGAACACAGCTTCTAGAAAAGTATCTCGCATAACCAAGGCTGTTAATAATATCGCATAATTTATTAATCAATAAGAAAGGCTGCCAGCAATGGCAGCCTTATTTTTTTCTAATGACAAGCGGAAACGATAACTCGTTTCCGCTTGTCATTATATTATTCTCTTAATCTTTTAATCACAAAATAGCTTATTCTATTACTCTTAATAAATTCCACTCTTCTGCACTTCGATATATTTCAGAATTAAGTTAACCGCATCAAAGCGAGTGATATTACTCTTAGGGTTAAAGTTATTATCACTATTGGAAGCCATTAATCCATAACCCTTCGCCAGTGCTACTGCGCCCAGGAACTTGGTATCGATAGAGCTCTCATCTGCATAACCGGTCTTATATATCCCCGATAAATTAGCCATTTTCTCTAAACCAAGCTTTGCAATAAAGGTTGCGGCAATTTCCTCTCTGGTGATCCGGTTGTTATTTACTTCCTTAGCAACTTCTCCTGTATAATAATACCCTATCTTGTTCAGCAATTCATTCAATTCACTTACTGTGATTGCTTGATCCGGTAAGAAGTTCTCTCCGTCAAAACCAATATTCATATCTGCAAGCAACAGAATACTGCGATAATATTTTTCATCCTTGATGTCCTGATACGTATAAGGCTTTGCTTCTTTATAAACCTCTCCCTGATAATTCAGCTGTTCTCCTGTGAATGGAGAGATATAAGGCGGATTGATCACGGGGGAATACACTAAGCGAACTTCATACTCTGTTTTCGATAAATCATTTACTTCTATGATCTCTTTGGTCTGCTTCGCAGGTGTATATTTTGTAATCTGATTGATCTCATATTGAAGCTCATAACCATCTTTGCTCAGGTAGGTCTCTAATGCCTTCTCCGCTGTCATAGCTCCCTTTGGAGATTCAAATACAATATCATCATCCCAATAGGAGCCAAAGGAATAGATTTTACCGGTAACACCGTCAACCGAACCATAGATACTGTTATAGGGATACTCGATGCCTTCATTTACACGATTGTATTGATAATGATATCCGCCATAAACCGGTTGTTCATTTTTATAATATACCACGTAATCATCGGTCGAGTCTGTTAATACAGAGTTATTAAAACGAGTACTGCTCTGCTTCTTTAAGAATTTCTCCAGGACCGCCTGCGCTTCTTTACGATCGAATGGTACCTTAACTGAGTTCCACTTCTTACTGATCTCATCATAATAGCTCTTCACGGTTGCACTGAAGCTCAGGATCTTTCCGGATACCGCATCAACAGAAGCATAGGCATAGGCTCTGTAATAGCTCTTATCCTTTTCATAGTTAATCTCTCTGGGATCGCTTAAGCTTATATTCCATACATAAGTGGATTTACCGCTGCGATCTTCTGCTTTATTCAAAGTTGCTGTGTAGGAAGTTAGATTTTTATCCAGATATAAGGCAGAGTTACCGGTAATAACCTTGATTGCCGCTTCCTTCGAGATGATATTTGCTAACTCCTTGACTTTTGCAATCTCTTCCTCCGTCAGCTGACTGGTCGTGGTTGCTGCACTACTATCGGCTGCTGCAGCCTCTGTTGCTTTATTCATCTCATCCCGTGTATTGATCCACTCCGTTTTGGTCAAATATATCTTGCCGGTCTTCGCATCTACTGAGATATAAGACTGGGTGGGTTCATAGACAAGAAATGCTTTCTTTGTCGAGTTTCCATTCTGGTCAAAGATCGAATAATAATTCGAACGATAAACCAGTTTCATTTTCATATTATCTTTAATTAGCTGCGTTGCCTTTTCCTTCGTGATCTCCGTAGTGGAAGAAGGAAGCTTTGCATTGTACAGCCAATTCACATTCAGTGCACTGACATTACCGGTGATGCTATTGACATATACCTGAACCGTATTATCCGGAAATGCTATTCCATTCTCTATTCTCTGATAATTATATACGTAGTTACCGCTGTACATGCTGTCAAAGTTAGCATTTATATATTCCAGCTTGCCATTGGTCTCAGGTGCCACTTGCGCGATATACTTTTCTGCGGTATCTCTAAGTTCTTTTTTCAGATACTTTGAAATTCCGGTTGCTGTCCCATTATTGTTATATTGAGAAAAGCTAGTAATATGATAACTCTCATCACAACTTACTGTAATGCTGGAATTACCGTCCGTTGTACTCCAGGTCATGTTCCAGAAGCCATCGGAATAGGTGCTTGCATCATTAAAATAATAATTAAAAACAGAATACTCGGTAGGAACTGTGATCTTCGCTTTTACCGATTTAATCGCATCCTCTAAAGCTAATTGTGAGGGCTGCGAGGTGCTTCCCATAGGCTCTCCTTTAATAATTGAAATCGGCGCACTTGCAACCGGCATATCTTTTGTTATTGTTTTTGCTGTAGCTGCACTCGCATCCATTGATACCGATGAGGCTAAGATGACACCACTTAACATTAATACAAATAATCTTCTCATCATAATTCTCCTTTTCTTATTATTTTCGGAACAAATGAGGTAACTCTCTCCCTTCCTCATAAGTTATTTCTTTGCTCTGATGTCCATTAGACGATGAAGAAATTTCCATGGTTGCATTTATTTGTACTTAATTTTATTTCACAAAAAAGGGAGGTATGATCCACCTCCCATAAGCGGAAGCGGTGGGATTCGAACCCACGAGCCCCGTTAGGGACTACCTGATTTCGAGTCAGGGCCGTTATGACCACTTCGATACGCTTCCATCTATAATTATTATAAACCATATTCGGTCTATATAATTAACATAATATTTAATTATCTTTTGCTAAAGGTGACGATAAATAATTCAACGCCGATCTTTTCCAACATTCGTCCTGTCTTAACCTGTTCTTCAATATCAATGCTGAATTCCAGTGCTTCCTTTAATCTGGCTGTGGTGAAGTTCTTCGCTTGTCCCAGATACTTATTCACTGCAAAGGGTGGAACTCCAACCTTCTCACTGATGGAGGAAGGATTGTATCCAAGGGACTGAAGATTCTTCGCTTGCATCAGAATATTAAAATGTCTTGAAATCAGATAAAGGATTGACATGGGCTTTTCTCTGACCGAAAGCAGATCATAATAGAGTTCTAAAGCTTTACTTTGCTGCTTGGTACCGATCGCATCAATCATAAGAAAGATCTTACCGGTGATCTGAGTTGTGATAACCGTATCAATATCTTCCGGTGTTATCACTTCTTTACCATAAGTATAACTGATTAATTTCTCAACCTCGTTACAGATATTGATCATATCCGAACCTGTTTTCTCAAGAAGATAATTAATCGAGACTTCTGTAATCTTCTTTTTCTCTTGCTCCAGGAGTGAGGCTACAAAAAGCTTAAGATTCTGCTCATCCAGACCATTCATCTCGGATACCGTACCATGATCACGAACAAGCTTAAATAATTTACTGCGTTTATCAATCTCTGATTCCACAAATATTATAACAGTCGTATCCGGAGTCTCACTTAGAAGCTCACTCAGATCACTCTGAGCTTTGAATAATCCGCTATTTTCTATCACGATCAGTCTCTTATCCTGAAAGAAGGGTAATGTCTGTGCTGCCTCATATACCCGCTTTGGTTCCACGTCTTTCCCCTCGAAATAGTTGAAATTCATATCCCCGCCGTCCTGCAGTATTGCAGTCTTTAATTTATCACGATAGAGCTTCTTCAAGTAGTCTTCACTACCATAGAGAAGATAGAACTTTTTGAAGCTTCCGGTTTTTATATGCTCCTTAATTACCTTCATTATAAATACTCCCGTTTGTCAGAACATTATCTATTCTACCGAATCCCTATGTAAATTGCAAGACATAAAATATAAATTTACAATTCAATTTCTCTAATCCAACAGGCCGAACCTGCTTAAAGGTTTAATACGAAAAATTGCTCGACCGCCGATATTTTCTTTTTTAACATTCCCGACTTCCTCGGTACGGCTATCCTTACTAACACTTCGGTTATCACCCATAACAAAGTATTCATCCTCACCGAGAGTGATCGGTTCAACGGCTCGTCCGGGGTCTGTAATTGGATCCTTACCATAGTGTTCTTCCAGTATCTCACCATTAATATAGATATCGCTGCCAATAATCTGGATAGTCTCACCCGGCATTCCGATGATTCTTTTTACATAATACTCTTCGCTGTCTCTTCCGTATGGATAAAAAACAATAATATCAAACCGATCCAGTGCATCAAACCGATAAGATAATTTTTCAACGTATAGGTGTTCCCCATCCTGCAACGTATTTGCCATGGAGGATCCATCCACTATTGTTCTTTGTATCACAAAGTTTGGTAATATATAAATACATACAAAAATCAATACAGCATAAAATAACAAATCATATAATAAGCCTTTTGCATTACTCCTGCCTTTTATATCCGGTTCTTCTTCCTCCGGAGCATCTTCTATTGTATCAATATCCAACTCCTCATCAAATAACTCATCGTCGTTATCCTGAATGTCTTCATTATAGTTTTTATTCTCTGTTGCATCCATAACTCTTCCACGATCGGCCTTTGTCTTAATAACTCTTTCAGGCTTCTAAGACACGGTAATCTTCCTTTCCCTCGCTCCGCGCTCCTTATAAACGATAAAGCACCTTCATATAATGATCATATGAAAGTGCTGATGATTATGTTATGAAGAAGCTTCATCATCGGAAGCCTTCTTTCACATTAACTTATAACTAATTCTGATTTTCTCTGGTCTCATCATCACCAACAATTTTAACCTTGGAGCGATATAACTCCTCAACTGCGATGGATAAAGGCTTGGGATAAGTAACATCTACTAACGGAACAGATCCGTCAATAATTTGTCTTGCGCGTCTTGCTGTTGCAATAACGATGGAATATCTGCTGTTTACTACCGGCTGCTCACCAGGTTCTACCTCACTGTTTACTACTCTCATTAAATCCGTGTATGATGGATGTAACATAATTTATTTCTCCTTCCTGTTGTTACAAGGTTTATTTTACTAATAATTCGGATGTATCCAAGGCATCGGACACTTCCTTCTGATTTACTCTGCCTGCAATCGTCTCCGGTAATAACGAGGACAGAATCAAATGACCGCTTTCTGTAACGATAACTGCCTTTGTTCGCCTCCCGCAAGTTGCATCGATCGCGAAGCCTGTATCCTTTGCTGATTGCACCATTCGTTTGATTGGTGCCGCCTCTGGACTGATAATACTGATAATTTTACTGGAATTCACAACATTTCCAAAGCCAACATTCACTAACTTATTCAAAGTTATTCCTCATTTCTGTTGCTTCTATTCAATATTTTGAATTTGCTCTCTTACCTTCTCAATCTCAGTCTTTAAATCGATTGCTTTATTGGTAATCTCAAGGTCATTTGCCTTCGAGAGTATCGTATTCGCTTCACGATTCATCTCCTGAGCAATAAAATCCAGCTTTCTGCCGACATTATCACTTTCATTCAAGGCTTCCTTCATATTGATAATATGTGCACGAAGTCTAACTGTCTCCTCATCCACACAGATCTTATCTGCAAATACCGTAACTTCTGTAACAAGTATACTCTCTTCTACCCTTGTATCGCCTAACAATTCCGTAACCTTAGCCATAAGCTTATTACGATATTCGTTAACAATCTCCGGGGATCTTGTCTCGATAAAATCAACCAGGCTTAACATACCATCCAGTTTTGCGACAATATCAAGTCTTAGGTGTTCACCTTCACTGATTCTGGTTTCTACAAAACGACTTGATGCCGTTTTCACTGCTTCTTCCACCAGCGCCCAAAGCTCTTTCTCATCGATAGTCTGCTCTTCCAGCGTAAACACTTCCGGGTATCTGGATAAGGCAGAAACGCGGATATCATTCTCGATTCCGAATTCTTTGCTCATCTTGTCCAGATTCGCATAATACTCTCTTGCCAGATCCGCATTATACTTGACACATACATTATTCTCTGTATAGTCTTCGTATGTAATGTAGATATCTATCTTGCCTCTGCCAATGTATTGCTTTAATACATTTCGAATGCCCGCTTCAAAGAAGCTAAGTTTCTTTGGCATCTTAATCGAAATATCGCAATATCTGTGATTCACTGCTTTCATCTCAACCGTTATTTTACGATCAACTCCGGCAATCTCACAACGCCCAAAGCCTGTCATACTCTTCAACATAAGCTTACACTCTTTCATGTTTGTAATGATTATGAGCCTAAAAAATCACAATCTTATTTTATTATATCTAATTAATTATAAATGAAATATGAAAACAAGTCAAGACAATGCGAAGAATTAGATACAAATCATAAAACTGCAAAATCCATACCTTCTTAAAAGAATTTCCACTTTCACTGCATCATCCGGATTATCGTACATTCCTACGTAGATGAAAAATCGTGCACCCAGCTTTATAATCTCTGTCTCAAATCCCATTAGGCTGATATTATGCTGATGATTCATGGCTTCATTATAACTACGATATGGACCGACTCCAATTCGGTGAAAATAGCCAACCCGTCTTCTATTCTCTTGTACAATCATATCATCCTCATTTGAAGGAACCAGTGTTCGATAGATTCCTTCTGCGATCTCTTCCGCAATATCCGAGAATTTCTCATCATAATTCAGATTCTCCTGCTCCGAACGAAAATAACCGATTCCGGCCATTACACTGGGCATTTTCACATCATTGATCAATGGAACATCGGTACGAACAATGATTCCGTAATTTTCATAACCACTTTCCTTTAATTCATCACCAATATTCTTCGCTCCTTCCTCTGCGATTGCAGCATCCTCACCGACGAAGAAATCAAGACCCGGTTTGTCACTATAAGTATTTCCGCTTAGACGATGGATCGAGAGCAGAAAGTCTCCGCCCAGTTTATTCGCGATATTTGCCCTCTCAACCATAGAGAGATATACATCTGAAGTTCTGGTATAGCCGACTTCAATACCCTTTTGCTGAAGAAATTGACCGATTCGAAGTGCTAACTTTAAATTATCATTCTTCTCGCTCCTATTTTCGTAATAATCGCCAACATCACTCCCACCATGACCAGCATCCAATATTACTTTAGGCATAACTTCTCTCCTTCTACTATCATTGTTGCTTCTTCATTATATGATTAATTCACAGAAAGTTTCACCAGTCCAAATCTAATGAAACATTAATTTGAATGTCAAATCTCATAAGAGTATAATGAAATCAACCAAGATAAGAGCTTCACCAAAGGAGTGATCAGTATGTTTTTATGGAATCGGATTGAGATTTATAGAGGAACTTCTCTTAAGGAATTTTCCGAACTAAAGAATTCATTGGCTGTTGCCGGTATCAGGTATGATTATAAATTATCCGATCATCATCGTCCTAACCTAAACCTAACTGACAGCTTCCATCGCGGCCATCTGACTTCAGAACCGAGATTAACGATGGAATATTCATTATATGTACATCGCAAGAATTATGAGGATGCGATGTTTCTAACCTCGAACCGCCATAACCGGTAAGAATTGATTTCAAGTAAAGATCATAAAAATGGGGCTGTTGCAATCACGACAGCCCCATTTTCATTCAATTCTTATTCATTCAATTCTTATTCTGCAAACATAGCGGTGGACAGATATCTCTCACCTGTATCCGGAAGTAATACAACAATGGTTTTTCCAGCATTTTCAGGACGTTTTGCAACCTGAGTTGCTGCCCATAGGGCTGCTCCGGAGGAGATACCGACAAGAACACCTTCTTTTTTGGCAATCTCTCTTCCTGTCTCGAAAGCAGCATCGTTAGTCACGGTAATTACCTCATCATAAATCTTTGTATTCAGGGTATCCGGTACAAATCCTGCTCCAATGCCTTGTATCTTATGTGCTCCGGCACGTTTTTCGGATAATACAGGGGAATCAGCAGGTTCTACTGCAATGATCTTTACTCCGGGTTTTTTGGAACGAAGATATGCTCCAACTCCGGATATGGTACCACCGGTTCCAACTCCGGCTACGAAGATATCAACTTCTCCCTCGGTATCCTCCCAAATCTCAACACCGGTCGTTTCTTCATGAACCTTCGGGTTATTGAGATTCTCAAATTGTGAAGGTACAAAACTGTTTGGAGTACTTTGATTTAACTCCTTCGCTTTTTCAATTGCACCCTTCATTCCCTTAGCACCTTCGGTTAATACCAGCTCTGCTCCATATGCTTTCATCAGATTACGACGTTCAATGCTCATCGTCTCCGGCATTGCAATAATAAGTCTCAAGCCATAGCTGGCACATACACTTGCGAGGCCAATTCCGGTATTTCCACTGGTAGGTTCAATGATTGTGGTATTTTCATTAATCTCCCCGGTACGGAATGCTTCTTCTATCATTTTCTTTGCAATTCGATCCTTTACGCTGCCACCGGGATTAAAATATTCCAGCTTCGCCACTAATTTAGCATTGACGCTATGAATTCTGCTGTAATTAACCAGCTCAAGTAAAGGTGTGTTTCCAACCAATTCCGTTATTTTTTTCTTATATTCAGCCATATGATCTCCTGTTCTCTGTTTTCCACAGTTCCAATTTCTATTTATTTTATTTTAATTATAATATCTTATACTATATTATCAAATGCATTTGCCAAATCGTCAAGGATATCTTCAATATGTTCTGTTCCGATTGACAATCGTATGGTATTTGGTTGTATTCCGGAGGATTTCAATTCTTCCTCATTCATCTGAGAATGTGTTGTACTTGCAGGATGAATTACCAGGGATTTTACATCAGCAACATTTGCTAATAAGGAGAAAATCTTCAGCTGATCGATGAATTTCTTTGCCGTATCTGCATCCCCTTTGATCTCAAAGGTAAAGATTGAGCCCGCACCCTTCGGGAAATATTCATTATATATTTTATGATAAGGATTTGCCGGTAGTGATGGATGATTCACTCTCTCTATCTTTGGATGTTTGCTTAAGTAATCTACTACTTTCAGTGCATTTTCCACATGACGTTCAACTCGGAGCGATAAGGTCTCAAGTCCTTGAAGGAATAAGAAGGAATGGAACGGACTGATGGTAGAGCCGGTATCCCTCAGGAGGGTAACCCGGATCTTAATAATGTAAGCCAAAGCACCAACCGCTTTGGTAAACTGAACACCGTGATAGCTGGCATTCGGTTCTGTCAAGGAAGGAAATTTTCCGGAACCCTCCCAGTCAAAATTACCACTATCAATGATTACTCCTCCGATGGTAGTTCCATGACCGCCAATGAACTTTGTAGCAGAATGAACGACCACATCTGCACCATATTCAATCGGACGGAGTAAATAAGGAGTAGCAAAGGTATTATCCACAATCAATGGAATCTTATTCCGATGTGCAATATCTGCAACCTTCTTGATATCGATAATGCTGGAATTCGGATTTCCTAAGCTCTCAATAAAAATAGCTTTCGTATTTTCCTTGATTGCTTTCTCAAAATTCGTTGGTTCATCTCCGTCAACAAAGGTAGTGGTAACACCAAAGTCTTCCAAAGTATGGGCAAATAGATTATAGGTACCTCCGTAGATGGTTTGGGCCGATACGATATGATCACCGGCATGGGCGATATTCTGGATTGCATAAGTAACCGCTGCCGCTCCGGAGGAAGTAGCAAGTGCTGCGACTCCACCTTCCAGTGCCGCGATCCTTTGCTCAAATACGTCGGAAGTCGGATTCATAAGTCTTGTATATATGTTACCGCCTTCACTGAGATTGAACCTTCTTTCTGCTTGCGCCGAATCCTCGAATACATAAGAGGAAGTCTGATAAATCGGAACACACCTCGCACCGGTTGCACTGTCCGGTTTCTCCTGTCCTGCATGAAGCTGTAAGGTTTCAAAATGTAATTTTTTTTCGTTGGCCATAAATTACCCTCCATTTCATTTCACTTAAGGAGTCCGCATCCGCTCCTCAGTAATTGCTAGTGTCCGTTCATTCCATAGTATTCATAGTTTATTACTAGGTTTTATATGGATTGGTATTATAATATACTTAACAGGGATGTTTTGTCAATAGATTTCTGAGAATATTTTCAAAGACTGTATTCAAGGATGACAGCATCTCAGACATTTTACGAATCATATATAAAAAAAGAAGAAGATAACACAAGAGTGTAACCTTCCTCCTATTAGATTCATGAAATCAACCGGTCTATTCCATCCGAGCTCTATATCATGAACATTAAAGTGTGTTCATGATCTTCCGCTCTGATCGTATCCCTTTGAGTAAGCTCATTGGATACTCACTACGCTTTCGTTATATCATGAATAAAGTGCATATTCATGATCGTTAGCTCCGATCGTATACGCTCAAGCAAGCTTGGCGTATACTCACTACGCTTTCGTTATATCATAAAATCATATGGCACATTATTTAATTGCTTATCCACCAGGTCCTGTAACGTGATATGATCGACTACGGAACAGATCGCATCATAAAGCTCCTGCCATACCTCACGGGTAGCACAACCGCTCTGTCTGTTACATTCCGCATCATTCTCTAAGCAATCAATCGGATACAGGCTGCCTTCCGTCAAGCGCAATATCATCCCTATCGTATATTCCACCGGCTCCTTTGCCAAGCGATAACCACCCTGAGCTCCTCGGACGCTCTTAACATATCCAGCACGATTTAACAAAGAGATGATCTGTTCAAGATATTTTTCACTTATTTCCTGGCGAGCTGCTATTGTCTTGATTGTTATATATTCACCCGTATTATTCAATGCCAGATCCAACATTAGTCTAAGCGCATATCTACCTTTTGTTGATATCTTCATGGCAAAACCTCCTTAGTATCCCTTCTGGGATTGTTATTACTATATTATCATAGGTTTTGTAGGAATTCAATCTAAGCTTTAGAAGTTTTTTGTTTATGACGATGTTTTGCAATCATTTTCACGGGCTCATACCACAGCACAGAAGCGATCGAAATACCAACGACGATCAGCAAATGCTTGATATCCAGTGGCTCAAATCCCAGTCTCCCATGAAGTGGAGAATATATTAATATTCCTAAGCCGAATAAGATAACGGCATTCAATAGCCAGACCCCGGCTTCGGATCTTAATCGATAGATGGTGTGAATTACCGTTTCATGCTCCGAACAGTTAATAAGAACAAGAAGCATACTGGATAATACCAAGACTGTAAAACCACAAGTTCGAGACATCTCGATAGAGTATCCTTGCTGCTTCAATCCAAAATACAGAAAAAATGAAGCCATGAATATAGCAATACCCTGAAGCATGCTCTTAGTAAAGGCTCTAAGGGTTATCAGCTTCTGGGAAGGATTACGCGGCGGTCGGCACATAATATCCGGTTCGGCGGGCTGACGTTCCAATGCAATCGATACTGTGGGATCCATCACAAATTCCAAAAGAACAATATGAAGTGGCATTAAAAGCAAATCCTGCGGTTCAATTCCGCATAGCGGTGCGATGAGACAGATCAGTGCAATCGGTATATGAAAGGCTAACACATAAGCTATCGTTTTCTGAATGTTCTGATAGATTCTTCTCCCGTCTGCTATGGTATCCAGTACTGTAACAAAATTATCATCCATCAGTATCAGATCTGCTGCTTCCCGAGATACTTCACTTCCGTTTTTGCCCATGGCAATTCCGATATCCGCTATCTTTAAAGCCATGGAATCATTGACCCCATCTCCGGTCATGGCTACTACCTCGCCATTTTCCTTTAGTGCTTTTACTATTCTCATCTTATGCTCCGGCAGAACTCTGGCATAGATATTACATTCTTTTACCTTCTCTCGCAGCTGCTTCTCAGTAGCTT
>JAGFXQ010000292.1 GCA_017861355.1 Bacillota bacterium | reverse complement strand
CAGGCCATTAAGATGGAATCAAAACAATCTGGTACCTTTGACAAAGTGCTGGATGCCTGCGGACTCTGCTGTCCCGGACCGTTAATGCAGGTTAAAGCTTCTATGACGGATATGACAGAAGGAGAGATACTGAAGGTGACTGCTTCAGACCCCGGCTTCTATGAGGATATTAAGGCTTGGTGTAAACGTACCAATAATGAATTGTTGGAGGTTACAAAGAATAGCGGAAATATCAATGCTTTCATTAGAAAGAATCTAAAAGAAGAAACGGTTCCTCAATTCAACCAGATGGCTCCGGTCAGAGATAATAAGACAATGGTTGTATTCAGCGGAGATCTGGATAAGGCAATTGCCTCCTTCATCATCGCAAACGGTGCTGCCTCTATGGGTAAGAAGGTTACGATGTTCTTTACCTTCTGGGGATTGAATATTCTTCGTAAACCAGAAAAAGTAAGCGTGAAAAAAGGCATGCTGGATCATATGTTTGGCTTCATGATGCCAAGAGGAAGTAAGAAATTAAAACTATCCAACATGAACATGATGGGCATGGGTGGTAAGATGATTCGTATGGTCATGAAGAATAAGAATATCTCTTCTTTGGAGGAATTAATTCAGGCTGCAGTCGATAGTGGTATTGAAATAGTTGCCTGCCAGATGTCCATGGACGTTATGGGACTGAAGAAAGAGGAGCTGATTGATGGTGTCAAGATCGGCGGAGTAGGCTATTACCTCGGAGAAGCAGAAGACTCCAACGTGAATCTGTTCATCTAATTCTATAAGTTAAAAGTATATTCCTAAGAGGAGGTTTCGATATAACCTCCTCTTATTGATTCACAACAACACTATTGTATTGTCCAACAAAGCATAATTAATTCGATAAATCAGAATAAAACCTAGTAGAAAGAACATAGGTATAATGATATAATGAAGCGTAGTGAACTTGCTGCAAACTTGTTTGTGAGCAAGTGATCGGAGCAAATGGAGGAGGAAACAATGCGAAAGTCGTATAGACATAAAATTAGAATAGCAATTGCAGCTCTGATGATCCCGATTATGAGCATTGTTCCGCTACGAGCTATGGGTGAGGTTGCACCGATTGAAGATACCAGAGAGCAGATCGAGAATATATCTCAGGAACAGATGGCGGTGTTAGAAGAACTTTTTGTCATTACGAAGGAAGTCGAAGCACTGGAACAGGAAGAAGCTAAGCTCAGAGAGGAAATTAAGGATATAACAACTCGGATCACAGATCTGGAAGATGATATAGATGCTACGCAGAGAGAGTATGATTCCAAAAGGGACCGAATGAAGCAGGTATTAGTTTATTACCAGCGGGGTGGGCCGGCGACTTACCTCGAGATTTTACTGAATGCGGAGAGCTTTAGTGAGTTCTTAAAAAGCCTTAATGCGATTAAAGATATTTCACATAATGTATCGGAATTGCTTGACTCTCTGGATGCAAGCAAAGCCAAACTGCAGGAGGAAAAGCAGCAACTGGATGAACAGGCTGTACTACTTAAGGACAAGGAATATGAGCTTGGAGAGAAACTGAAGGAACGCGAAGCGGCAAAACAGAAAAGGGAAACTTATCTGTCCGGTCTTGAGGAAAATCGGATCTATTATGAAGAACAGTTGAAGAATCTTCAGCTTCTATGGGAGGATTGTAAGAAGGTCTTCAAGAATACGGTATCCGAAACAACCAGAATTATCGGAGAAGGCTATTTTACATCAGAGGATTTAAACCTTGGATTAGGCTTATTTACTATGCCGGGTGCGATCAAAGAGGATACCTTTAACCAAGTACTGAATGATAATTCAGAGATGATAGAGACGTATTTTTACTTCAAGGAAGGGGAGGTAGTCCTTGAGGTTCCGAAGCTGCATCTTGTACTTCATGGCAATTTTGTTATCTCTAATGACAGCGCAATCCGATATGAAGTATCCTCGGGAACCTTCTATGAGCTTTCTCTGGATGGATTGTCAATACAAACCTTGTTTGAGCAAGGGCCTTTAATTATAGATTTTGCAGCTATTACAGGAGATACCGAAATTGTTGATTTTATTCTTCAGGAAGTGAAAAGTGAAGAAGGACAATTGGCTTTTGTAATAAAACTGAAGTGGTAGACGATGGGAGGAACAAGAATGATTGAAGCGAAAGAGGTATCATTAATCTACCCGGACGGTACGAAAGCATTGAAAAATATTAATCTTAAGATCAATCCTGGGGAATTGGTATACATTACCGGACCCAGCGGTTCCGGTAAGACAAGTCTGCTCAAGCTGCTGATCGGTATGGAATATACCAGTGAGGGTGAGCTTAAGGTATTGAATGAAACGATGGATAAGAATAATGAGAGAAAGATCAGAAAGCTTCGAAAGAGAATTGGACCGGTATTTCAGGAGTTTAAGCTGATTGATGGAAGGACAGCGCTGGAGAATGTTATGATGGGAATGCGTTTTCTTGGAATTGCACCTGGTAAGATGAAAGAGGATGCAGAGAACGCACTCAAAAGAGTGGGTTTGGAACATAAGATACATACTTTGGTTGAACACTTATCCTGGGGTGAGGCACAACGTGTAGCAATCGCTAGGGCAGTTGCAAGAAAGCCGGTGCTGATACTGGCGGATGAACCTACCGGCAATCTGGATCATGAAAATGCCATTAATATTCTTGAGTTATTAACCTCCTTCAAGGACCAGGATACCGCAGTAATTATCACTACTCATGCAACTCATCTAATCGACGGTGTTAAGGATGCTACCTTTGTCCGTGTGAACAGCGGTGAAATCACAGTAATAAGAAGTGAGGTGGGCTGACATGAAGACATTTTTATATAATATCGGATATTTTCTATCAGAAGCAATGCGGACCATCCGCTCTAACCCTCTTTCGAACTTTTTCTCAGTGATTGGTACCGGATTAATCTTATTCCTGCTGGGAATTGTTCTTGTCGGTTGGTCTGTTGGAGACCAGATTGTTATGGCGCTAGAGCAGGAGGCTGAAATAAGTGTTTATTTGACTAATCCGGAGGATCAGGTTAAGATAGATGAATTGACGCTTCAGTTACAGAAGCTGGAAGGTGTTCTTGAGGTTCGTTCCGTAGGTAAGGAGCAGGCCAAAGAGCAGATGGAGAAATTATTAGGCAATGAATCTGAAATTCTGGGACTTTTTGATGAAAATCCCTTTGAAGCATTTCTTGAGGTTAGAATTAATCTTGGTCAGATGGAGGAAGTTCTGAATAAACTTCAGAATGTGAATGGGGTCGAATATGTCAGGGACAACCGGGAAGTATTAGAACAAATGAAACAGATCGCAGACGGTTTAAAGTTAATCGGTGTATTTATTATCCTGGCAGTAGGTATGACAACCCTGATTATCATTTCCCATATGATTCGTCAGGGAATCTATAATAATCGGGAACAGATCAATACCCTTCGCCTGCTTGGTGCACCCGGTACCTTCATTGGATTCCCATTTGTTCTGGCGGGAACGCTTATGACAGTAATCGGGGGAGCGATAGCGATAGGCTTCCTCCTGGTTATCATAAACAGTGGATATCAACAGTTGAGCGGAGCACTTCCATTTATCCCGTTACCGGTACAGGAATGGCTACAAGCCCGGATCAGCAGTATGGTTCTAACCGTCAGCGCTTTCCTTGGGGTGATGGGAAGCTTATTTGGATTAGCAAGCATGAGAAATGACAAATCATAATACTATGGAGGAAGACAATGATCAGCTTTATGAATGATTATAGCGAGGGAGCACATCCCCGTGTAATGGAATTATTATTGAAAGCAAATCTGGAACAGAACTCAGGCTACGGAGAAGATGTTCACAGTAATCTGGCTAAGGACTATATTAAAAGGGAATTGCAGAGAGAGGATGTGGACATCCATTTCATTCCTGGAGGAACGCAAACTAATCTGTTAGTCATATCCTCCTTCCTCAGGCCCTATCAATGTGTGATCGCTGCAGATACCGGTCATGTAAATGTACATGAGACGGGAGCAATAGAGGCTACCGGCCATAAAGTGTTGACCGTGCCTCATCAGGAGGGAAAGTTAACACCGGACGGAATTCAAAAAGTTCTGGACAACCATAGCGGTGAGCATATGGTTCAGCCTAAGATGGTATATATCTCTGATACGACAGAACTTGGAACTGTTTATACTAAGACAGAGCTGAAGGCCATAAGTGAACTTTGTCGCCAAATGGGATTATTATTATTTCTGGATGGCGCAAGATTAGGAAGCGCATTGACCTGCAGAGGCAACGATCTAACACTGAAGGATATCGCGGAGTTGGTTGATGTCTTCTATATTGGCGGTACGAAGAATGGTGCACTGCTTGGAGAAGCATTAGTTATCTGTAAGCAGGAGCTAAAGGAAGATTTTCGCTATATGATAAAGCAGAGAGGAGCAATGATGGCGAAGGGCTTCGTGGTGGGGATGCAGTTTGAAGCTTTATTTGAGAATGGGCTTTATTATGAGTTAGGTGCGCATGCGAACCGAATGGCAGAGATTATGGCTCAGGCATTTGTACAAAAGGGCTATTCTTTCTATGTGCCGGTATACTCGAATCAGCTGTTCCCTATCTTGTCAACAGAGGTTATGCAAGAATTGGAGAAGGAATTTGGATTCCAATTGCAAGAGAAGATAGATCAGAAACACAGTGCGGTGCGCTTTGTAACTTCCTGGGCGACCACCAAGGAGAATATAGACAAATTTACAGACTTTTTAACAAATTTGTAGGAG
>JAGFXQ010000291.1 GCA_017861355.1 Bacillota bacterium | reverse complement strand
GTCCAAAAATCCCATTTGAAACGTCTTTCCTTCATCATTTTTATTCACATCCTTTAATTAAACTTGATTTACCATCTTCTGTAAAAACATTAATCTTAAAAGCATTCGGCTTTAAGGTTAGACTTTCACCAACCTCATATATTTTTGAGGACTGACCTAAATCCTGAGAATATTCCAATGAGGGTTGGTTATCAATTACCATGCCTTTCTCAAATTCCATCTCATAATTTGTATATTTCCCCAAGAAGGTTCTGTTCTTAATTTTTACCTTAAGACCTTCCTCACTGATCATAAATTCCTCCGGGCGCACAGAAATAATCACTTTGATCCCTTCCTTACAATCCTGCTTCAGATCTTGCACCTGTACTTTATAACCGTCATTAAACTGAACGAATGCTCCCTTTGCATCTTTATGATAGGTACCACAGAACAAGTTCGAATGACCAATGAAGGTAGAGACAAAAATATTGTTTGGTCTCGTATAGATCCGCTCCGGTGTTCCGATCTGCTGTATCACACCTTCGTTCATTATCGCTATTCGGTCCGATATAGCAAGTGCTTCCTCCTGATCATGAGTTACGTAGACTGTTGTAATACCCACCTGTTTTTGAACTTCTCTGATTGCACTTCGCATCTCAATTCTCAATTTTGCATCCAGATTCGAGAGTGGTTCATCCATAAGAAGTACACTTGGATGAATAACAATTGCTCTTGCCAGCGCTACTCTTTGTTGCTGACCACCGGATAGTCTTTCCGGAAGGCGGTCCTGATAATCACTGATTTTTACAACCTCTAAAATATCATCTACTTTTTTCTTCATTTCCGGTTTTTTTATTTTTCTGATTTTTAGTCCATATTCTACATTCTGTCTAACGGTAAGATGAGGAAAAATCGCATAATTCTGAAATACCATACCGATATTTCTCTTATGAGCCGAGATATGATTTATCTCTTTATCATCAAACTTAATGGTTCCGCCTTCGATACTGTTAAATCCGGCAATCATACGAAGTAAAGTCGTCTTACCGCAACCGGAAGGACCTAAAAGTGTAAAAAACTCTCCATTTTTTATCTGGACTGATAAATCCGGAATAATGGTTGTATCTCCATATTTTTTCACTACATTTTCTATATTAATTGAATTGCTCATATTTTTCTCCTTTAATCATCGGGGGGATTTATTGATATAGAAAGGGCTGTCGCTCATTAGTTTTGAACTGCTTCGATGTTGATCATTATCTTCGCAGAGCATAATTTAATTATGCGGCAGCCCGTTGTTTCTAAATCTATTTATGTAACGCCTTAAGATTTAGTAACTTGTAAAAATGTCATTGAACTTCTCTAACCATTCGGTCTTCTTCTCAACCACTAATGCTTCATCATCAAAAATGATATTCATATCTTCTTTGGGTGTCAAATAACTGGGAGCAGCTACATCTGTCCTTACGGAACGACGATTTAATTGCTCAACGATAATTGTCTGTGCATCCTTGCCGGTAATGAAATCAATGAAAAGCTTCGCATTATCCATGTTCTTTGCATTCTTAATAATATAAACACCGTCCGGTTTGGAGATTACTCCCTCTTCCATGTATACAATTTTAACCGGTGCTCCATCTGCTACGTACTTAGCTGCGCCTTCCTCGAAGGTAAGACCTACAACATATTCGCCGTCTGCTACACCCTTGTAGACTGCAGATGAGCCGCTTAATAATTTACCATCCAGGTTCTCACAAAGCTTATTTACATAATCCCAACCATCATCCGGATTACCTTTTCCCATCGCATAGAGCATATTGATTAAATGCTCATAAGAGGAAGAAGATTTGGAGGGATCACAATGAGCGATTTTTCCCTTTAACTCCGGATTTAATAAATCTTCATAGCCATTGATCTCAATATCACCAATCAGATCAGTATTCACCATAATGACACTGGGGATATCAGTAAATCTTGTTAAAGATCCTTCTACATTCTTCATATCCTCGCGAACGAATTCTTCATTTACTGACGTATAGTTTTCAAACAATGCCATCTGAGGCTTCATTGTGGAGAGAGAACCACCCCAGAAAATATCGCCTAGAGGGTTAGCCTGCTCGGATTCAACTCTTTTAAGAAGTTCTCCTGTACCGGCTGCAATTACCTCAACCTTAATACCTGTTTGAGACTCAAATTCACTAACCAACGGATTAATAAATTCCAAAGGATGAGGACAATAAACAACCAGATCACCACTTCCCTTCGGTGCCTCGGTAGCTGCTGCCTCCGGCGCTGCTTCCTCTTTAGTTTCAGTCGTTGCTGTTCCGCTGTTTGTCTCTGTACTTGCTGTTTCCTTCTTTGAATTGCCACAAGCTGCTAATGATAAAACCATACATAGTACCAAACACATCGCTAAAATTTTTTTCATTTTAAATCCCCTTTTCTTTTATACTTGACAAGTGAATTAGTTTATCAATTCCTCTTGTTTGTTTGTAGGTTCATTTTAACGTAATTATCCTAATGAAAAAACCTAGTTTCCGGCAAAAATGTCTTAAAAAATGAACTATGCGATGGTTTTTTGTCTATTTTGAACCAAAATACACTTGATCAAAAGAAATAATAGTATGTTTTATACATTTATTCCATCATCTATCCAAAATTTTAGTCAAAATATACGATCTGCGAAGCAGTAATTTATCACGGATCAAAGACAAAAGGACACCTTATATTATCCTCCGAAAATATTAGTACTATTTCGAAATATATAATATAAAGTATCCTCAAATTCAAAAATTTTCATTACTTCTTCCAAGTTAGGAAGTCCGGTTTCTCACAGATCTCTTGTTCTTCAAAGAGTCTGGCCACAGCAAGATCATATTCGCTACAATCGTTCGCCTTCTTTATCTTCTTCCAATACTTCTCGTTATTCGTAAACTGCGCAACCATATAGAACCAGATCTCTTTCATCTTGAATAGCACATTACGGTCTCCGAACAGAATCACTTTGTAGTCTGCATATACCTTATCGTGAAAGCTTCGCAGACTCTTCTTATCTAATCGGATTCCCTCGGTTATCTCTCGAATCAATCCCGGATTTGAGATCAAACCTCTTCCCAGCATGATCTTCTTAACTTCCGGAAAATCCGTTATAAAGCTCGTGTAATCATCGGTTGAAAATATATCTCCATTGTAACAGATGGAGTTTTTACTCTGCTTCGCTGCATGTCGAAACACCTCAAGATTCGGTGTGTTCTTATAAAAATCCTTCTGAATTCTCGGATGAATAATCAACTCTTCCATCGGATATTTATTGTATATCTCCAAAAGCTCATAGAATTCTTCCGGAGCCTCCTTCCCAATCCTTGTTTTGATTGAGATCTTAGTCGCTGCATCAGAGAAGATCTCCTCCAAGAATACATCCAGCTCCGCCTTCTTCGCCAGAAAGCCGGATCCACGATGACGGGATACCACTGTTCCGGAGGGACAGCCCAGGTTCAGGTTGATCTCCTCATACCCCAAAGACTTGAATTTCTTAGCTGTAGAGATAAAATCCTTTGCATTATTTGTTAGTAACTGCGGAACCAAAGGTATTCCCGGATTATTCTCCGGAAGAATGTCCTTCACATCTTTTCCCTTGATACCATCATTTTGATTAGCGAAGATAAACGGGGAAAAATACTTTGTCACTTGATCAAATTGTGAATGGTGTGCATTTCGATAGAGATAACCGGTGATGCCTTCCAGCGGTGCATAATAAAAATCCATAGTTCTCCTTATTCTTAAGTATATTTCTGTTGTTATATTCTGTCTGGCGCTTTATGACTCCAGTTTCTGTCGAAGTACCATAGGAAGAATTCCGCCATGTCTGTAATAGTCGATATCCACATAGGAATCAAAACGTACCGTGGCATGGAACTGTATTGTGCTACCGTCCGTACCTGTAGCAATAACCCTGACCTGATCCCGTGGCTTAAGCGAATCCTTAAATATTATCTCAAAGGTCTCCTCACCGGTCAGTCCAAGACTTTCAGCAGTCTCTCCGGCTGTATACTGAAGGGGTAGTACCCCCATCATAACCAGATTGGATCGGTGGATTCGTTCATAGCTCTCGGCAAGTACCACCTGTACTCCAAGTAAGCTTGGTCCTTTGGCTGCCCAGTCTCTCGAGGAACCCATACCATAATCTTTTCCTGCCAGCACCAGCAGACCGGTATTGGTTTCTTTATATCGCATGCAGGCATCATAGATGGACATCACCTCTTTGGTTGGCCAATAAGTGGTATATCCGCCTTCGGTTCCGGCAGCAAGCCGGTTATTGATGCGAACATTAGCAAAGGTACCTCTCATCATAACCTCATGGTTCCCTCTTCTGGATCCGTAGGTATTGAACTGTTGCGGTGTTACTCCCTGCTCGGTCAGGTATTTTGCTGCCGGTGTGTTCTTACCGATATTACCGGCCGGCGAGATATGGTCGGTAGTGATGGAATCTCCGAATTTAGCGATAGCTCTGATACCGGATAAGCTCTTAATCTCCTTTTGTTTCATTGAAAAATCCGTGAAGAAAGGAGGTCGTCTGATATAGGTGGAAACCTCTTCAAACTGATAGAGCTTGCTCTCTTTTGCTTTGATCTCATTCCACATATCGTTCTCATAGATCGATTGATAAACTTCGTGATAAATCTCTGGGGATACATAATCCGCAATCGCTTTCTTCAATTCCTCCGAAGTCGGCCATAATTCCTTCAGATATACCGGCATCCCATCACTTCCGTTACCCAGTGGCTCG